>CAYSZE010000081.1:0-3884 GCA_964435255.1 uncultured Oligoflexia bacterium | reverse complement strand
AGAAACCGTATCACCCGTGCGTAAATTAAAACGACGAATTTGTGAAGGAGACACATAAATGTCATCAGGACCAGGCAAATAATTATAGTCAGGGGCTCTTAAAAAACCGAAGCCGTCTGGTAAAGTTTCTAGAACACCTTCAGAATAAACTACGCCATTACGAACAGCTTGTGCCTCTAATAAGGCAAATACGAGATCTTGTTTTCTAAGGTTAGCTGCACCATCAATTCCCATGTCTTTCGCCATGTGAACCAAGTCACTAATATGTTTTTCTTTTAATTCTTTTAAGTTCATAACAGGAACTTCAGAGTTAAATTCAGGCTCTTTTTCGTCAGCCCCTCCCGTTGGTGCGGGGCGTGAGCTATCAGGACGGCGTCCCATAGGATTCTGGCCTTGACGATTTTGTCCCCCCATTGGTGACTGTCCATAAGGGCGTCCTTGTGAGGGGTGGCCACCTCCGCCTGAACCTGAACCAGATTGCGCATTAGCCATTCCTGCACTTCCTACAGAATTCATTGAAGCTTGTGGCGATCCCATTCTGTTTGGTGGTGGCACACTCATGCCGAATGGTGAAGATGGACGTAAATTTGAATTCCCTGAAGACATGGAGCTGCCAGAATTAGAAGAACCTGAAGACATATTTGAAGGTTCTTTATTTCTCGTAAAAACTCTCCGCGAAGGGGTATAAGTTGAAATACCTTCATTGTCGTTATCATTTTGCGAAGAAGACGCATTTTCATTAAATAACGTGCTCTCTTCAGGAGTGCGACGAATGTATCTTCTTGTTGTTGTGGAGTTTGTATTACGTTTACGAGAGGATGGAGACTCATTATCGAAGTCATCATTGTTTTTATCATCTACCATGCTTAATGATTCCAAAGAAAAAAGTTGAAGGAATAAATAAAAAGAAGGGATTTTTGGCTGGTTGCGCCATAATAAATCGGACGCTTTTGAAAAGCAACTTATCTTATACCAGATGTAAAAAAAGTTGTCAACTCATCACAGAGAGAGATTAGCGCTTTTGCGCCCATTCTGTCTGAGTTTTAGAAAAAACATCTTTAATAACTTGAATAGCAAACTCAATACTTTCCTCTTTAATAACTAAAGGCGGAGCAAATCGAATTGTGACATCATGCGTTTCTTTAGCAAGCAAACCCTTGGCTTGGAGTTGTTCACTAAAAAAACGGCCATGGCCTGCTTGGGGTTGAATTTCTATAGCATTTAATAACCCTTTACCACGCACATTTTTAACAACATGTTTAGGTAAACTTGCTAAACTCTCTCTAAATATTTGCCCTAATTTATAAGCTCTTTCTGGGAGGTTTTCCTCTTGTATAATTTTAAGTGCTGTTTGCGATAATGCACAAGCCATTGAGTTTCCACCAAAAGTAGAACCATGATCACCTGGTTTTAGCAACTCCATAACAGAATTATAACCGACAACGGCAGAAATAGGATAATATGCACCTCCTAAAGCCTTCCCTAAAATAAGAAGATCGGGCTTACAATTTTCATATTGATGCGCAAACAATTTCCCAGTTCTTCCTAAACCTGTCTGTATTTCATCAGCTATACATAGAATATTATGTTTTTTACAGATAGCACTCACTTGCGCTAAATACCCTTCTGGAGGAACAATAATACCAGCTTCTCCTTGAATGGGTTCAAATAAAAAACCCACAGTATGAGGTGTGATCGCTTTTTCGAGAGCTTCAGAATCCCCATACGGGATAGCACGAAACCCACCGCAGTAAGGGCCAAAATCATCTTTATATTGCGGTTCACTTGAAAAACTGACTATTGTTGAAGTACGCCCGTGAAAATTATGATCACAAACTATTATTTCAGCTTTATGGCGTGGGACTTTTTTAACCAAATATCCCCATTTTCGAGCTATTTTAATTGCCGTTTCGACAGCTTCTGCCCCTGTGTTCATAGGAAGAGCTTTATCCATATGACAAATTGAAGTTAACAATTGCAACCATGGTCCCATTTGATCATTATGAAAGGCGCGGGAACTTAAAGTGATTTTTTGCCCTTGTTCTAACAGTGTTTGTTGCATTCTTGGGTGGCAGTGTCCTTGATTAACCGCACTATAAGCACTCAACATATCTAAATACTTTTTCCCGTCTATATCCCAAACCCACTCTCCAGCCCCTTTAGTAATAACTACATTCAAAGGATGATAATTATGTGCGCCATATTTATCAGCCAAATCAATATATTTTTTTGCTTCCTCTGTAAGATATTGGTTTGTCATTTAAGCACCTTTAATTTATGTAGGTTCATGGAAGAATAAAATAATACTCTTTCATAGATATATCTTGATTTTTCCCACTAGCCAACCATTAGGATAAAAAATGATCAAAGCTGAACAAGAAATAAATCAAAATGATCTTTGTTGGATTCATTTAAATAACATAAAAACTTTTATATATCTTGGCGCAAATGAATTTGAAGAAAAAATTGGCCAAAACATTACTTTAAATCTTTCTTTAAAGCTGAAATATACAAATACTTACGATCGACTGGAAAACACGATTGACTATGGGCTTGTTTGTGAATTTGTCTTAAAAAAAATTCAAGAGTTCTCGAAAATAAAATTATTAGAATTTTTAGCAGAACAGCTTTTAAACGAAATTAAAAGTAATTTTCCAGGAATTCATGCTGCAAAAATTTCTATTGAAAAAGGCTATGTACCACTAAAAAATTTTACTGGTAAAGTTCTTATAGAAGCTAATAAAGAATTTATCTAATACAAAGATTTGTTAATTAGCTAGCACATACAATCTGTCAATAGCTTAAATTTCATTTAATAATAACTCACTACTATATTACATTTTTTTCTCATTTTCTATTCTGATATCTTCAATGCTTAAATGGTAAATTTCCTTATTATTGTCCATTAAATTTTTAATGGTCTTAGGATTGTAATAAATAACTGCTTTTCTTTGCAACAAGGGTACCCAATAAGCTTGTTCATGCACATATTCGTTCAATTTATCAATAAATTGAAATTTACTTTCAAGGTTTTCAGCCTTTAATGCATTGGCATATAAACTTTCAAGTTTAGCATCATATAATGGTTTCACATATTCATCTTCGCCACTTTTTAATAAACGGGCAAACTTGAATAAGGTATCATAAGGATCAACTTGAATAGAAGAAACATCAAATGGAGTGTTTTCTGCTAAGTTTTTTGGCAAAAATTGTGTTGTGACAGGAATGTAATTCATTTTAAACCCAAAAATACCTAACTGTTTCTTGATTTCCTCCATAAAATCTTTTTTGTAACTCCGCACAGAATTTCCAGCTGAGTAAATAGTTATATTCCATTTTTTATTTTTTAATTTATCAGAAATTTGCGCAAAATATTTTTTCGCCATTTCTGGATTATAAGGTGACTTTAAATTACTTACTCCCCATTTTGATTGGGGAAACACTTCATATATACTAGAAAAACCATCGGCATATTTAACAAATTTTTCACTATTTAATGCTGTCTGCACAAATTTTCTAAAATACAAGTTATTTCCTAATTCATTTACATTAGTGAAAGTAAGACCAAAATAAGAAACAGGATAACGTGAATAATAAATAGCATAATTATTTTGTTTTTGCTCTGTTATTTTAACCATAGATATATCAAAGTCTAAACGAGGTTCATTTTTGGTATAAAAGAAGACTTCATCTACACTTTCTGACAATTGAGGGTTTACTTTTGTTAATTTCACCACTCCATTTTTAAAACCCTCAGCAGACATAGCATACGAACCCGCTCCTATAGGAATTGTTTTCCAATTCATATAGGTAGAATCTAGTTCTTCAATTGGGACAAGAGAAAAAGTGGGATCTGAAATCATATATAAAAAATTAGGATCAGA
>CAYSZE010000080.1:0-3766 GCA_964435255.1 uncultured Oligoflexia bacterium | reverse complement strand
CTGTCACTTGATTCACTTTTTCAACTGTGTTTGCCCCTTTTTGGATAGCATCACAAATTCTACTTTGTTTAATTCCTTTACAGATACAAATTATTTTAATTCTGGCTTTGATTTCTTCTATAGAAAGCTTTTTATCGGTCATATTTGCTAATCACTCATTCTCACTGTTACCTGCTTTTACATCACTACAATACTGATTTAGAGAATGAACCAAGGAACCTTCTAACTCCATATAATGCTTTAAAAACTTTGGTTTGAATTGCATATTCATCCCAAGCATGTCCTGTAAGACTAAAATATTTCCATCGCAATTATTCCCTGAACCTATTCCTATAGTTGGGACTTTTAAAGCTTTTGTCAATTCTGTAGCTAAATGTGGTGTTATTAATTCCAATACAATGGCAAAACATCCTGCTTCTTGTAAAAGTTTTGCTTCTTTTAATAATCTTTTCTTATCAGTGTCATTTTTTCCTTGAATACGATACCCCCCCAAAGCATGAACACTTTGTGGCATAAGGCCTATATGCCCCATAACAGGTATCCCATGATGAGTTAAATGATTAATTTGCGTACATATTTCAGGAGTTGCACCTTCAATTTTTACGGCTTCAGCACCAGCTTGAATCAGACGACCAGCATTTTTCATCGTTTCTGTAATAGAAATTCCTGATGTTAAAAACGGCATATCACCCACTAATAAAGGTGTATGAAGTGCTTGTCGCACACATTCAATATGATATGAAATTTGCTTTAAAGTTACAGGTAAAGTTGAATTTTTTCCTTGAATTACATTTCCTAAACTATCTCCAACCAAGACAAAATCAATATCTGTTTTTTCGATAATTCGTGCAAAAGTTGCATCATAACAAGTAATTGCAGATATTTTTATACCTTGATTTTTCATTTCAATAAGGTCATGAATGCGAACTTTTTTTCTTTTTTTTTCAACTATTGACATTTTAGTTTCTGAATACACCATCTTAAAGAACCTTTTATGTAGCAAGAAAAGTAACCGAAAATATGTTCATATCTTTCGACAGAAGGTTTTATATAGTATAATTAAAATTAGTTCGATAGAGGAGGAAATATCGACATGTTTAAAAGAATATTTCTTTTCATAATGGTAAATATTTTAGTAATGGTCACTATTACAGTTGTAACATCATTGCTTGGCGTTAACCATTATATGTCTGCAAAAGGATTAAATTATTCTTCACTTTTACTATTTTGTTTAATTTGGGGATTTGGTGGCGCATTCATCAGCTTGGCAATTTCCCGTTGGGTAGCTAAGTTTGCAATGGGAATAAAACCTATTGATCCCGAAAATTGTACTGCTGAAGAAAGAAACCTTTATAATAAAGTAGCTAAACTTGCTCAAAAAGCAGGTTTACCCAAAACACCAGAAGTCGGAATTTATGATAGTGCTGAATTAAATGCCTTTGCAACAGGCCCTTCTAAAAGTAGAGCACTGGTAGCAGTTTCAACTGGTTTATTAAATCGCATGGATCAACAGGAAGTTGAAGGAGTTTTAGCACATGAAGTCTCACATATTGCTAATGGTGATATGGTGACTATGACGCTCATTCAAGGAGTTGTGAATGCTTTTGTGATGTTCTTTGCCAGAATAATAGCTTTTGCCACAACACAATTTGTCAAAGAAGACATTCGTCCTCTTGTTAATTTAGTTGTTGTTATAGCGCTTGAAATATTATTTAGTCTTTTGGGATCAATAGTTATTGCTTGGTTTTCTAGAATGCGGGAATTCAAAGCAGACTTTGGCGGTGCACAACTTGCAGGTAAATCAAGTATGATTGCCGCACTTGCTGCTCTACAAAGAGTTTATGATAACCCTCTCCCTGAAGGAGAAGAAGCTCCAAAATCAATTGCAGCTTTTAAAATATCAAATAAATCATCAATACTGCAAATATTCTCAACTCACCCACCGCTTGAAGTTCGTATTCAAGCATTAAAACAAAATAATTTAATTATGTAATTAAATTCGTCATTTTTACAACTTACAAGGAACTTAAGGCAATTAAGTTCCTTTTTTTTTATTCCGAATTTCAACATCATAAAATTTCAAAGGGAAATTGATGTTTGAAATTAAATTAACGAAAATTAAAAACAGCGTTTCACTTAAAAATATAGTTTTTATATCTTTATTATTTTTTCTATATAATATGCCTGCATTATCGCAGGAGTTACAAAGAGAATTTAGATCGGCTGAATTTCTTGGCAAAGGTGACACAGGAATTGCAACTGCCAAAGGAATGGATGCTGTTTTTTACAACCCTGCTGGTATCGCACAAGGTAAAGGAATTTTAAGCGAAATTATAGCTGCTAGCCCTCAATTAGAAGGAACAGATAATTTAAAACAACTTTATGATAGCTATAATGGTGGCAACAAAAGTGCTTTACAAGTTTTAGCTGAAAACCAAAATATGGTGTTTAGTGGTGCAGCACAAAACTATACTGGCATTATATTTAGAAAAGTAGGAATTGGATTTCTAGATAGAGCTAATGCAAACGCTTATGAAGGAATAGATCCAAATACTGGTATACCTACCGCAAATATTTATGCAGCCAATAGAAGTGGTGTTTATTTAACTTTAGCACATGATTTTTTTAATGAACGTTTATACTTAGGTATGAATGGAAAATTTTTACAGAAAAAAGAAATTAATTTATCTATTTCAGCATTAAGTGCTGAGTCGCAATTATCAAATGGCTCTTTATCAACTGTCATAAATAACAATTTGAACCAAGGTTCAGGTATAGGAGCAGATATCGGAACCATGATTATATTAAATAAAGAATACTACACTCAAGCAGGAATTGTATGCAGAAATTTAGGCATGCAATACAGATGGGTTCCAGATGGCAATAGCCCTCCTACAGCAGAACCAACTGTTTTAGACTTAGGTTTAAGCACTTCTTTTGGCACAAAAAAAAGTAAAGTAACAGTTGCTGGTGATCTACGAGATCTCACTAATAATCAAAATGCAGTTTTAGCAAAAAGAATTCATTTGGGTATAGAATATACATTACTTGATAGATTTGGCATTACAGCTGGTATAAATCAAGGTTATCCAACTTATGGAGTCTTTTTCAAAGCTACAGTGGTAAAAGCAGAAACAGGGATGTACACCGAAGAAATTGGTACCAGAGCTGGTGAATATCCTAGCCAAAGAATATTTGCTAGAATTGTTGTGGGATGGCTATTATGAAAAAAACTTTTACTATTTTTTTTCTTATTTATTTCTCACTTATTTTAATCATCAGCACTTCATTAACGGGTTGTGGACAAAATGGAAATTTATTTTCAGAAATACCTCCCCGTGACACGAAACAAAAAGCAGAAGACGCTATTAATTCAGGGGATTATAATACATCTATTAGTTTATTAGAACCTTATGTTTCTGCAAATAGCAGCGATCAACAAGCTATAGGTTTGCTTTCAACATCATATTTATTAGCTGCTGGAATTAATATAATTAATATGGCTGTCTCTGTTTTAAGTTCTACAAGTAATTATAGAAATAACCTCCAAACTGTATTAGCCATTTTGCCAGCAGGTTCACAAGCTAATATCAGTTTAGTTACCAAAGCCATAAATACAATCAGTTTAACCCCTGCAAGCCAACGGAATTCTAATCAAAATTATATGTTAGCAATTGCAAATGCAAGCCTAGCCATGCTTACCATTAAATCTTCATGTTTGAATTCATCTGGAGTTCTGACCAGCGCACTTATTAGCGCTATGAGC
>CAYSZE010000079.1:0-17219 GCA_964435255.1 uncultured Oligoflexia bacterium | reverse complement strand
TCATAATATTTCTAATGCTCAAACTCCTGGTTATAGTAGACAAGTAGTTACTTTAGAAACTAAATGGCCAATAGAATATGGTTATCATGTTTTTGGTGATGGATCGCGCATTCAAAGTATTCGTAGAGCGCATGATAAGTTTATTGAAGGCCAATTACGTAGAGAGGTACAAGAACAAAGTAGAACAGAAACTTTGTCTGATGGATTGAAAAAATTGGAAAGTTTTTTTAATCCCGATCTCACTTCAACTATTCGCGATCGTTTTACAAGTTTTATCAACTCTATTCGGGAACTTTCAAATTTTCCCGAGGAACCCTCAGTTCGTATTAATACCATTGAAAGTGGAAAAGCATTAGCGCAATCTTTTAATTCTACTCATGCAAATATTGTGCAAGTACAAACTGATGCCAATGAGGAAATTCGCCAAAATATTAATTTAGTGAATCAAAAAATTGCAGAAGTCGCAAAATTAAATGGTCAAATACGTGAAATGGGTGCAGGAAACATTTCTGATGTAAATGATTTGGAAGACAGAAGAGATAAATTAATTAAAGAAATTGGCTCAATTGTTGATATTAATGCTTATAAAGATAGTAATGATCAAATTACATTGCGAGGGCCTGGTGAAAGTTTGTTGGTTGAAGGTGGTCTTGCTTCACATTTTATGTTGGAAGATATTTACACTCCCAATAGTATGCCTAATGTTGTTGTCTCTGAATTTAAAAAAGAACGTTATTTTGATATGACACATCTTATAAAAACAGGAAAAATGGGAGCTTTATTACAAATTCGAGATAAATATGCGCAAAATTTACGTAATGAAGTAAATACTCTAGCAAAAGGCTTTGGCGATGAATTTAATGAAATTCATTCTAAAGGCTATGGCATAAATGATATGCGTGAAACTAATGGCAGAGATTTTTTTGATGGTTTAAGTGGTCCTGGTGAACCAGCACAAGATATCGAAGTTTCGTTAGGAATTGTTTATAATCCAAATGCAATAGGATCTGCATTATCAACAACAACACCTGGTGATAACGTTGTAGCTAATAAGCTTGTTAAGTTATTTTATGAACCTATATTCGATGATAAAACAACAACTATTACTGGTATTTATGATAAAATGATCAGTAAAATTGGAATTGCAGCTTTAAAAACAAAAGAAGAAGCGACAGCCTCGCAAATTGTTTTTGATAGACTAAAAGCCCAAAGAGAAAGCGTTTCAGGTGTTTCTTTAGATGACGAGGCAGCAAATTTATTAAAGTACCAGCATTTATTTACGGCTAGTTCAAGAGTTGTTACGACAGCTGATGAAATGTATAAAACGGTATTGGATTTAAAGAGGTAATAGCACAAGTGATTGAGGTAAATGTATGCCTATAAATCCTCGAATTTCAGAACAATATAGATACGGTTCCACTCTTGATAGAATTGGAACAGTTAAAAATATTGCAGATGATGTACATGAAACAGCTATTTCTGCGCGAAAATTAAAAAGAATTAGTGACGATCCTGTGGCAACAGTCAGAGTGCTTCGCAATAGAACCCGAATTTCCAACTTGGATCAATTTAGAAAATCATTAGATTTCGGCCGTGGGTATTTGGCAAAAACGGAAGATGCATTGACTTCTATTTATGAATCCTTAATACGGGCAAAAGAATTATCTATACAGCAATCAAATAATATATATGATGATGCTGCAAGGAAAGCAGTTGCAGAAGAAATAAGACAAATATTAAATCACGTTATTATATTAGGTAACACGACATATGGTGACAAATATGTTTTTGGTGGGTTTCAAACAACTCAACCACCAGTTTCGCCCGATGGACATTACTTAGGAGATGATGGCTATATTTTTATTCAAGTAGATGAAGATAGTTTTCGTCCTGTAAATGTTAGTGGGCGGCAAGTTTTCGATGTACCAGGTGGTATGGAAGGGAAACGGCCTCCTTTGGTTAATATTTTGCAAAATATGTATGAATCATTATTTGCTTGGGACAAAGATAAGTTACATCAGTCCATGGTCGATCTAGATAGTGCCATGAATTCGGTTGTAACAGCCACGGCTTCTTTAGGGGCAAGACGTGTTGCTTTAGAAGATGTTTCTGAACGATTGGATAGAGGTGAATCACAACTTCATAGCGACAATAATAATTTAGAAGGCGCAGATATGGTGAAATCAGCGCTCGATTTAAGACGTGCAGAATCGGCATTAAATTTTACTTTACAAGCAAGTTCTAAAATGCTGACTCCATCCTTGCTTGAATTTCTTAAATAATTTATAAATTCAAATAATGAAATGCAAAATCTTTAGGAAGAGGACAGCATGAAAATATCAATTATTGCAGGAAGCCACAGAAAGCAATCTGAGTCTAACAAAGTTGCAAAATATATTGAGCAAACTTTTAAAAATAATCACTCTTTAAATACGTTCTTATTTTCGCTATCAAACAATCCGTTACCTTTATTTGATGAAGATTTTTTTAACCCTGAGAATGCTAAATGGTTAGAATTATGGTCCCCTGTTGCTAAAGAGTTTCAATCTTCAGATGCATTTGTGGTTGTGACTCCCGAATGGCATGGTATGGTTCCTGCTGGTTTAAAAAATTTATTATTGCTTGGCTCACCTAAAGAATTTGGGCATAAACCAGCTCTAATTACATCGGTTTCAGCTGGTACTGGGGGTGGTTCATATCCAGTTGTAGAATTGCGTACAAGTGGTTATAAAAATAATCGTATTTGTTTTCTTCCAGAGCATCTCATTATTAGAGATTGTGCTAATGTTTTAAATTCAGAAAAACCGACAACACAAGCAGATGAAATTATCCGTAGTAGAATAAATTTTGCAACAAATTTACTAGTTGAATATGGAAAAGCATTACGGCAAGTAAGAGAAAGTAATGTGATTGACTATAAAAACTTTCCTTTTGGTATGTAATTCATAAATATTCTTTAATAATGTACTGTTTGACCAATTTTTTCTCAACTGAGCCACAGCTAGCAATATTTTCTATGCTAGCTGTTTCTGTTATTTGGTAAGTTCTTTTATATTTTATATGATCTTTAGAATAGAAAAAATGTATCATTGGTAATGCGTTAATATTAGATTCAAACATTTCATAATTTTTATTCGAAAAATTTAACCATTCCCAAGAATATTCTTTAAATAATTCATTTTCAATAAGAGATGCGAGTTTGTTTGAAATCCCGCTCATTCCACGATAATTATTATTAACGGAAAAATTATTTTGGTTACGTGTTAAATATGCCTCTACGGAGTTTAAAGTAAATAAACCATACCAGCGCATAGAAGGAGCTTCGAAAAAGGTGGGCGCATAACGATGACCACCTATATGAGAAGATTTCCAAATTCTATAATTCAGATTTAGTTTGTCAACTTTTTCTTTAAATGTTTGATAAAGCTGCATTCCATATTTTCCACAGCATTGATCGCGTGTACCATGGACACAGACAAATATTTCAATGGATTCTTTATTTTTTTCTACTTGCCACTTTAATATATTTTTATTTTCACCTTTAATAAAAGCAATTAATTCATTAGAAAATAATGTGAGATCTGTTTGAGGAATATCGAATTCAAATTTATCATAAGGTAAAAATTCATTTGTATTTTTTTTAAAAACAAATATTTTTGTAGTTTTATTATTCATTATATTTTTAGCAAAATAATTTATCCCGCAATTTATCTTGTTTTTAGCAAGTAAAGGGGCAAGCGGTTGTAGTTCAGATGGAAAATGAGGTGACTTTAAAGGAATAGACTCCCAAGGTTCTTCAAGCTCAATTGCAATTTGAACATCAATGTTATTAGCTGTGTTTATTATTTTCTCATTACTTTGTACTGTGGCCTTTGAACACTCAATTAAAGTGGACATAATTTCTCCAAGTTTTTATTTAAAATTTTTGAAAATATTTAACAATAACTTAAAAACTTTATTAAAATGTTCAGAATTTACGATTAAGGGGGGGGTAAATGATAGGACATCAGCTCTTTCACCTTCTGGTAATAGAATAACTCCATTTTGTAATAATTGTTCCATTAATGACACACAAAAGGCTTCTTTTTGGTTATAAAACCACAATCCACGCATGAAACCCATGCCACGGAAAGCAAAGGGAAATTTTTCAAATAAATTTGCAGCGATCATATTTTGTTTAAAAGTGTGAAACTCTTTATCGATAGCATTTAATTCTATTTGAAATACAGGCAGTTTTTTTTGAATTGTTTTAATAGTGTCATATGCAATGGCACAAGCGAGTGGGTTTCCCAAAAAAGTTTGGGTTTGTTTTGCTTCTCCTTGCGATTTTTCCCAGACATTCATTACATCGCCAATACAAACACTAATTGGTAACCCACCTCCCATGGCTTTTCCGAGACACAAAAGGTCAGGTATCACTTGAAAATGTTCAAAAGCAAATAATTTTCCCGTGCGCCCAAACCCAGTATAAATCTCATCAAATATAAGCAATGTTCCATATTTGTGGCATAATTCTTTACAAGATTTTAGAAAGTGAGTTGTAAATGAACGTTTGCCACCGCGCCCTTGGATAGGTTCAAGTATCAGAGCAGCATATTCTTTCTTTTTTAGTTCATCTTCTAATAAATGTAAGACCACATCCGCAGGATAAAGTTTGTGATCATCTTTTAAATTTTGGCTATCAAATTGTACGCATTCTTGATCATAATGTTCTGGAAAAAAAGGAAAAGGGATAGCAACACTTTTTCCATATAACCAAGGTTCAAAACCTGAAGTGAAATCGTGGCGGTGGTTTAATGCCAAAGGCGCAAATTGTAATCCATGATAACCACCTGCAAAGCTTAAAAATTTAAATCTTTTTGTCGCGAGCATTGCTGTCTTAATAGCTGTTTCTATTGCATCACCCCCACTTAAACTTAATAAAGACTTAGGTTGCTGAAAGGGGGTTATTTTAGCTAATAGTTCTAAAAGTTTAATTTTTTCAACAGTGGGATGTACATCACCCATGCCATGGATCATTCTTGCAGCTTGCTTACGCATGGCTTGTAATGTTGTTTTCGGACGATGTCCTAACGCTAAAACACCAAAACAAGCTGAAAAGTCTAAGTATTTATTCTCATCTACATCATGAATATACATTCCTTTTCCACGTTTCATCACAATTGGAAAAGTTTCGCTGATAAAAGTAGTATCGGGGCATTCGACATGTTGAAGACGGGAAAGAAGGGAATTGGTATTTTTACGAGGTCGATTTTTGAGCATGTTCGGGTATCCACAACGGCAAAGTGTCATCAAAAAATTGGATCATTTCTTCTTCTTTGCGAAGGAAGATCCTTTTTAGAAGTTCATCTTTATCATATTGTGTTGCCCATTTGTAAGTGGAGTTTATGTTATTTAGCTCTTCAAATTTAGGAAATAATTTATTGTTAAAAAAAGGTGTCACCGAGTCATAAAATTTAATAATGTCTTTGCTTAAAATATTTTCTGTGTTTTTTATAAGATAAATTTTTTTATCGTTATCAATGTTTTTTTTCTCGCAGTAATTATCTAAAAAAACTCTCAGCAAAAAACACTCAAAAAATAGCTCTGCAATTATTTCATATCCTTTATGGCGTAGTAAATACTCTTCAAACCTTATTTTAAAGTTATCTGAAATGTTAATTAATTCTCTGGGTGTGAAATTATTTAACCACGTTGGGTGTTTAAATGGTAAATGAATTTTAGTATTCTTAAATATTTGTGACAAGTAGTGATTTACAATTTCTTCATTTCTTTCCCAGGCTATGGGAAGAAAAATAATCTTCCCTTCTAATTTTTCGCATAACTCTATTATTTCAAATTTATTTTTCCCTTCTATTCTTTCGTTTTCAGAATAGCCTAATAATACAATATAAGTCGTATTATAATTCCATAAATTTGCTAGTAATGCCCATCTGTCTTCTTCTTTTAAGGAACTATGGTCTAAGTCATCTAAAATATAAACTTTATGTTTATAGTTATTAAATTCTCGCATATCAAGTACTTTTCTTGTAACTATAGCTAATTGGAATCCGCTTGTGATTAAATTGTCAACTAAACTACTGACTATTTTGTATAGCGAATAAGACAACTTAAATTTATTAGTTAAAAGTATTAAACTGATAACTATGAAAACAGGAGCAAAAAATTTGGAATTATAAAAACCTAATACATAAAAAAGAAAATAAAGAGTAAATAGAAAAAAAGTAGCTTTAAAAAATCCTAATAAATGCATATAAGCTTCGCTTAGTGAGGTTATACCAAAGAAGCTTTTTTTAATAAAATGCAAACCATCAGCTTGTATTTCATTGGAGTATTTTTCAATTAAATAAGTCTTACCTGAGCCCCAAGGACCAATAATAAAAATTAAATTTTCATTTTTTCTAATAAAAATATCAATTTGATGTTTTATGGATTCATAGTTTAGACTTTTATGCTCATCGGCTCCATCATGCGCAGCTAGTTTTTCTTTTACCACTCTTAATAATGGTGGATCATTTGATACGAGCCTTCTAAAATTATCAAAACATTCTTTTAAAGAACTTTTGTTTTTGTTATCTTCAATCATATCGTATCCTATATATTAGATAAATTAGGCATTCTTTTTTAGCTGAATAACTTTATTTTCTAACAATTCTTCTGACATATTTTTATTTAAAATAGTTTGTTGTCTTTGCATTAATTTTGAAATATCTTTATAAGTTTTGAATATTTCACGATCAATTTTATTGCATTCATTTATTTTTTCAATAAAATTTTTTAACAATTCTTTGTCTTCTTGAATAAGTTGCGTTTTTTCTAACACCAAATTTTCAATTTCATAAATTCTTTCTTCACTGGTTGAAAGAAACAGTTTAAATAATTTTATGAGAATTTCTTTTTCTTCTGTTAGTTTTTCATTAATGACTGAAATTTCTTCAAGGCTTAATGCCTGTAAAATAGTATGAACAAGAATTTCAAAAGATACTGGTTTATCTAATAAGTGATATGCTCCTAATTTTAAACACTCAACAGCATCAGCTTTTTCTGCATGTCCCGATATGACAATAATCGGTTTTTTTATTTTCAAGTGGTTAACTTTTTCAATAAACTCTAAACCATTCATTTTGGGCATTTTAATGTCAACAATTATTAGACTCGGAATATTTCCTTTTTTAAGCTCTTCTAAACAAGGAATAGGAGAATTAAATTTGCGAATATTAATATTAATGTGTTTTTTTATAATGTCACTTACCACATCTAAAATTTCTACTTCATCATCTATAAGGTAAATAAATTTTTCTTTAAAATCTTGGTTCATGAATAACCTCTAATTTATTTGCTTAGATAAAGTGACAATTTTTTGAGGAATAGTATCAAGTGCTTCAATATAATCTGCAGCATTTAATTTGATAGCTTCTTTAGGCATTCCAAAAACAACACAACTATCTTCATTTTGGGCAATAGTTTTTGCACCACTGTCTTTTAAACGTTTTAAACCTTTTGCACCATCACTTCCCATACCAGTTAAGATTATGCCAATAACTTTTTTTAAGTTTAGTTCAGCTATTGAATTAAATAAGACATCGACTGAAGGTCTATGGCTATTAAAGACTTCATTTTGATTCGTTTGAATGACTAACTGATTATTTTGTTTTTGGATAATCATATGTTTGTTTCCAGGAGCAATATAAACTTTATTTTTCTCAATTAAGTCACCATTTTTAGCTTCTACTACTTCAAATGGGCATAATTTATTTAAACGATCAGCTAAGGCTCTAGAAAACACTTCTGGTATATGTTGCACAATGACTATTGGTGGAATTTCTTCTGGTAATTGTTCTAAAATATCTTTTAATGCTTCTGTACCGCCCGTAGAAGAACCAATTGCAATTAAATAATTAGAATCTAAATTAGATGCTACAAGTTTATTTTTAAAATGCAATCCTTTCGGATTACTGACTTTAACACTTTTACAGTTAATTATTTTTTCAATTAATATTTTACTTTGTTCTTCAATTTGGCTTAAATCAGGCTTTTGGAAAAAATCAAAAGCTCCTAATGACAATGCTTCCATGACAAGAGAGCCTTCTTCCATATTCAAAGCACTGACAACAATTGTTGGTACTTTATATTTTGGAATAATTTTTTTTAATATATCAATGCCATTAAGATATGGCATGTTTATATCCAATGTAATTATATCTGGTTTTAATTGTTTAATTTTATCATCTAATATTCTTGGATCTTCAACTTCACCTATTACTTTTATTTGCGGGCTTTTTGATAAAATTTTCTTCAGTTGTAGTCTGATTGTAGAAGAATCATCGACAATTAGTACTTTAATAAGATTTGTTGTCATTCTTGTAATAGAATTTTGTTCTTCACTTTTTTTGGCTAAGAAATTTTTTTCATCTGCTAATTTATAATCATTAACGCTATCTTTTGCATTATAATTAATTTTCGGTTGTGAAGTGACTAAACTTTTTTTATTATTCTTAGCATTATCAAAAATAGTTTCTAATTTGAAACAAATTTCTTCAGTAGAATCATCTAAATTTTTTAAATTTGGTTTTTCAACATAGTCTGAAGCACCAAGATCCAATGCTTGTTTTGCAATGTTTGTGCCATCTCTCTCGATAGAACTGACTATAAGAACTGGTGGATGGTTTTCTTTATTAAAATCTGATTTTAAGTAATCTATTCCAGTTTCTTCTGGCATATGAATGTCTAAAGTCATTATATCTATTTTATTTGTTTTTAATTTTTCCCGAGCTTCTTTTGCGCTTGCTGCCGTGGCAATGACTTGGAAGCCTTTCTCTTTCGTTAATATTTTTTTCAAGAGCACAAGTATTGTGGGAGCATCATCGACACATAAAACATTGATAAGTTTTGGTTCTTCAGCTGTAGCTATTTCAGGAATTATTTTTTCTTTAGGTGAATATGATTTATGACAATAAATGGAATTTGCAAGTAACTTAACAGGCAAATTTAAGCTCATTATTGATTCGCTTATTCCTAAAATAAGTAGGCCGTTATGCTCCAAGCGACTTAGTAGTGAATTAATAATTTCGACAATTTGTTGTTGGTTAAAGTAGATCAAAACATTTCGGCAAAATATGATATCAAATTTTTCATTGATAAATTTATTACTTAATTTTAATAAATTTGCTTCTTCAAAATTAATGGGGTCTTTAATATGTTTTTTAGGTTTAACAAAGTCACGAATATTTCCTAAACCTCTCACCCAATTGCCATGCACATAGGTCATTGGTATTTGAGCTAGGTCACGATAATAATAGACAGAATTTTGCGCATATTTTATCGACTCATGATCTACATCAGTACCAATTATTTTATAGTCAAAATCTTTAATTTTATTTTCTTTCTTTAATTTATGAAAAAACATTGAAATTGAATAAGGTTCCTGCCCTTGACTACAAGCAGCACTCCAAATACGAATTGTTTTACTATTTTTTTCATTAATAATTTGGTTCAAATATTTTTTTTCTATATCTTCAAAGTGAAAATATTCTCTAAAAAAATAAGTATGGTGTGTTGTTAGTAATGAAATAATAGCTCTTTTTTCTGACTCAAAATTTGTTTCTAAATATTTTACGTATTCATTAGGGGTTGTGACTCCTAATAGTGAGAATCTTTTATTTAGTCTTGCTTCAACCATGGGAAAATTTTTTTCAGTCAACTGATTTCCTGTTTCATCTTGCGCTATATTAGATATTCTTTTAATCAAATTATACCATTCATTATTCATTATAAGTCCTCGAATCTTGGATCATTATATGAAGGCACTTCTTCGATAGGATTGATCTTCTTTTTTTCTAGTTCTTTTTCCTTTGTCTTTACCTTTGGAATCTCATTTATATTTGAAACTATCTTAGGTTTATTTACTTGCGTTTTAATTACATTAGTGTTTGTTTGTGATGTAGAAACTGACTTTTTCACATTTTTTTCATTTGAGAATGAAGGAGAATTTGGTGGAGGTGTATTATTTTTTACATTAACAACTTGCAATGATTTTTCTGCATTACCCAGAACTATTTTTAATAAATTATTTGCCATTTGTTCTAATTCGAAGCTTTGTGTCAATAAATCTTTAGCTGTTATTGAAGATTTTTGCGCGATAGTGCTATTTTGGATTGTTACGGAATCTAATTCATGCATTGCATAATTTATTTCTTCCACTCCTTTAGCTTGTTCTTGCGCTGAATTGGCAATTTCAAAGACAATATTGTTTACTTGTTGAGAATTGCTAAAAATTTCTTCAAAAATATGGACACACTCAGAACTTATCTCTTCTCCTTGTTGCATAGCTTTTTTGGATTGTTCTACAATATTTTCAACATTTGTTCTGGTTTGCGAAATAATGCTTTTTACTTTGCTTATACTATTATCAAGCATAGAGGAAATTTCTTTTGAAGCACTGCCGCTCATTTGAGCTAAGTTGCCGACTTCTTCGGCAACTACCGAAAACCCTCTACCGTGTTCTCCTGCACGTGCCGCTTCGACAGAAGCATTAAATGACAATAATTTTGTTTGAAAAACAATTTCGTTGATAACTTTTGTTTTACTTTCTATTTCAGAAATAACTTTTACTATTTCTGCAATACGATTATTGCCTTCAATCACTTGATCCATAATATCTTGATTACGCGATTTAATATTTGTAATGGCATTTGTCATTTTAATGATAACATCTTTGCCTTCATTTACTTTTTGAATATTTTCATTTGCTTTTTTTCTGGAATTTTCAGCCATTTCAGCAGTTTTATTCATCATTGCACTAATTTCATTTACTGCGGTGACACTTTGTTGTAATGATGTAGCTTGTTTGGACGATGCTGTATATAATTTTTCACTATCAAGCGATGCTTCATTTGATGTCTTATTTAAATTTTGATTACCATTTGCCAAATTATGTGCAATAGCTATGAGTTTATTTGACAAACTTTTGCTAAAGTAAAAACTAAAAGCAACAGTACACGAAAATACAAATATAAAAGTAATAAAAAATAAAATTTTTAAATTAATGATTGAGGCATATGCTTCATCACGATCGACGCGTACTAATAATTTCCAGTTTAAATCGTCGACTATTTTTTCCCCTTTTACAGTCGTAAATGCTTGAATTTGCCAAATTTTATATCTTGAATTGATCGATTCTAAAACACCTTCTTCGCCTTTATTGGCTTTTATAGCTGCTTGTTGTCCTGCTTTTATTAAATTGTATTTATTTAATATATTTTCATCATGAATAACTTCTCGCGTATTATTATTACGCATGGGGTTGTAATCTAATATTATTTCCCCTTCTTTATTTATTACAGTTAAATGCAGACTTTTAATCTTTGACTGTACAAAATTTTCGTACATACGTAACGCTATATCTTCAACCCAACTAAATTTAGCATGGTTACTTATGACTCCAATGACTTCACCTTTGTTATTATAAACAAGTGTTGAAAAAATAGTTCCGTATTTTTTTGCTTTGTAAACTTTTTCAATTGTTTCATTAAAATTTGCGTCTTGAAAATTGACGCCATTAAAACCCTTTTTACTGTCTTCGAGAAATTTTTTTGCTAACGTATCTTTAAACCATGCATATTTCGAAAAATTATCTTTGTATAAAATTTCAGTGTTTACTTTTTTTCCTTCAGGAGATTCATCATTAACACTTAAGACATGTCCTGATAAGTCACAAAAAATAATAAGGTCATAAATCCCATAATATTTTGCAATATTATTTAAGTAATTGACATATTCTCTTGAATTACCATTAAAATTTTTGAAGTGTAAAGCAAATGTTTTTATGTCTCCATAACGCTCAAAAAACTGATCAGAAATTTCATCAGAAAATGAGACCGCTGTGAAAAAAACTTTATCTTTTACACTCTGTTCCTGATTACTAAAATTTAGAAGTGAAAAAATAGCAAGAAATAAAGAGATAGTTACAATACCCCCTATACTGATGATTAAAACTTTTATTTTAAGAGAAAGTTTTTGTAACATACCTTGTTCCCTTAAGCAGCAGCTTTTTCAATATGTACAAGATCTTCAATGCTTAATGATCTTGCTAAATTTATAAGAACAATTAAAATACTTTTATACTCAATTAAACCCTCAATATAATCATTTTTAATACTTGTTTGCATATCTGGTTTTGGCAGAATTTTTTCTTTTTCAATATTAATAACATAGTCGACTGAATCTACAAGAATGCCAATAGTAATATTCTCTAAGTCACAGACAATAACAGAATTTTCTTCGCTACCTTTACTTGGTATACTTAGTTTTTTCCGCATATCTATAACACTAATTACTTTACCTCTTAAATTCATGATTCCGCAAAAATAATTTGGAGTATATGGGATTGCTGTAAATTCTGGAATACCAATCACCTCTTTGACTTGTAAAAGCGGAATACTAAAATGTTCTGTCCCTAAACTAAAGCAAAGGTATCTGTTGTCAGTAGTGTATAATTTTTGTATTTTATTTTCTTCATGTGTCATAATAAATTATCCTGCTTTTTGTGTATTTAGTGCTCTATTTCTTTGTAAATTTTGTTGAAAATAATTTCCTGAAATTAATTCAGAGACTTCAATAATTGGTACAACTTTTCCATCTCCAAGTATGACACTGCCAACAAATCCTTTTTCACAACGCATTTCTTCGCCAATTGCTTTTGTTACTACCGATTGAATAGAAATTATTTTATCGACTATAACCCCAATTTTTTTACCATGACCTTGAGCTATAATAATCACTTTTTCTTTTACCTTCTCATTTCTTTTTGAAAATAATCCTTGCCCTAAGTCAATAACTGTAATTTCTTCATTTCGTAAAATAATAACAGATTCATTGCCTGAAATATTATTAATATTACTTTTACTTAAACTCAGACATTCAATGACTTGATTTACAGGTATGATATATTTTTCACCATTAATTTCGGTAATAAAGGCATCCATAATTCCTACAGATAAAGGAATGCGAATAAGAAAATTTGTTCCTTTATCAAGTTCTGTCTGAATACTAATTTTTCCACTTAACATTTCAATATTTGTTTTAACAACATCCATACCAACGCCACGACCAGAAATTTCTGTAGCTTCTACCTTAGTCGAAAATCCTGGTGCAAAAATAAGTTGGTAACATTCTTCATCTGTTAAATTTTCAGTTCCCTTAATAACCCCTTTTTTAGTTGCTATTTCATACAAAGCTTTTGGGTTTAAGCCCTTTCCATCATCTTTTACACTGATAACCAAATTTCCTGCTTCATGTATAGCTTTAACACTAACATGCCCTTCACGCGGTTTGTTTTTAGTGGTGCGTTCTTCGTTACTTTCTAAGCCATGATCAATTGCATTTCTAACCATATGCATGAGAGGGTCTGAAATTTCATCAAGTATAAACTTATCAATTTCAGTTTCTTCACCATCAAATTCAAGATTAATTTCTTTTTTCAGCATTGAAGATGTGTCGCGTGCCGTACGGGCTAATTTTTGAAATACAGGTTTGATTGGTACAAGTCTTAAATTCATGATTATGTCTTGCACTTCTTTAGTCGTTTTATTCAATAAGCGAAAATAGTGCCTAAAACTTTGATTTTGGATCGATTTTATTTGCTCTGCAAAAATACTTTGTACAATAACAATTTCACCTATATAGTTCTGTAGTTTTTCTATTTTGTTAAGAGGAACACGAATAATTTCTTCTGTTAAATCTTTTTTAACTTTTTGTTTACTTACTTTAGTTTCTTTTGGCGTTATCTTTTCTTCTTTTCTTTCTCCATCAATAGTATTGCTTTGTTCATTTTGGAATAATGTGACAGAAAAATCTTGCATACCTGCTACAGTACTACTTGTTGCATTCTCGTTACCTGAATCTGTTAGGACTTTGCTTATTTCATCAATAACAGCTTTATTTGCTATTGTTTCGCTAGGATTGCTTTTTAATTGCTCAATGAATTCTTTAAGCTTATCATTTGTCATTAATAGAACGTTAACAATGGCATTCGTAACAGCCATTTCTTTCTTTTTTAATTTTAGTAATAAATTTTCTAAATGGTGTAGTATTTCAGCGACTTCACTAAAACCAACCGCTTTTGCACTACCTTTTAAATTATGCGCAAGTCTAAAGCTTCTCGCCAGAAGATCTTCAGGAGGATTTTCACCTAACTGTAAATAGACTTCTTCGGCTTCTTCTAAATTGATATCCGCTTCTTGAAAAAACGTTTTTTGTAGTTCTAGTTCAAAGTCATCTAACATTAGGCTGTCCTTTTTTAAGTATCGTTAAGCTATCGGTTGGCAATCATTTGAATAAAATTGGTGTCAATTTTATGGATAGAAAGGATATGTTAAATCGCTTTTAAATTAGACGATAACAATTCAAATTGAACCCTTAAAGGTAAATTATGGATAATTTAAATTCATTTTCGTTAAAAAAATGGTATAAAGTTTTTATAACGATAGTAACGATCAATTTTTTAATATTAGGTTTATTTGGCTTTATATCTGCATCTATTTTGAACAATTACTTAAATGAAATTAATGAGTCCTATGTTCCTATATTAAAAGCTGCTATGAAAATTGATATGTTGCATGATGGGATGCGGGGAAATGTTGTTAATGCTTTATATTCTTCCTTTAAAAATACCACTCAAGCAGAAAAAGATGACATTATAAATGAAAATAAAGAATTTGCGAAAAAATTTAATGAATTGATTGAGCAAATAAATAAAATACAATTTGATGCTGAAATAAAAAAAGATTTTTCTACTATAGTACCTATTATTAAGTCTTATTATGAAGAAGGTAATCTCACAATAAATTATGCTTTTGCAAATAATAAAAAACAAGAAACAGTAGAATTTGAAAAATTTATGGCTTTATTTAAGTCATTAGAAGAAAAACTAGATAAATTTTCGACTTCAATTCATGACCAAGTTAATACTGAGATAAAAAAAGATAATGATATTTCTGCAAATATTAAATTTATTAGTCTATCTGCTATGATATTTTTTGTCATTTTTAATATTATTTTTGGATATATTTTTATTATGAAAATTTCTAAAGTAATAAATAATATCGTTTCAGATTTATTTTCCCAAAGCCAAACAATACTTTCAACGGCAGGGCATTTAAATGAGACTTCTCGTGAGCTTAATATAGGTACACAAAATCAAAATGTGTCATTACAAAAAACAGCAACTGCTGCACAAGAAATTAGTTCAATGATAATGAAAACCTCTGAAGGAACTGAAGAATCATCAAAACTCTCAAAAAATAGTGAAGCGAATGTTCATAATGGTGAAAAAATTGTGCTGGAACTTATTGCTTGTATTGACAAGGTAAAAATGAGTAACAAAGAAATTATGTCGCAAGTTAGACTTGGAAATGACAAAATAAAAGACATTATTAAAGTCATAGCTGAAATTTCGAATAAAACAAAAGTCATTAATGATATCGTTTTTAAAACTAAACTACTTTCTTTTAATGCCTCGGTTGAGGCCGCTCGTGCTGGTGATCATGGTCGGGGTTTCTCAGTCGTTGCGGAAGAAGTTGGAAATTTAGCAAAATTAAGTGGTGACTCCGCTAAAGAAATTAATTTGCTATTAAGTGAGAGTATAGAAAAAGTAGAATCAATTATTCATAGTACAACAAGTCAAGTGGATAAATTATTTAAAGTTGCAGAACAAAATGTAAATGAAAGTACAGAAATTGCAAATCAATGCTCAGAAGTCATGCAATCAACTGTCGCTAATGTGATAATGGTTAATAAATCAATATCTGAAATTGCGACAGCGGCAAAGGAACAAGAATTTGGTATTTCCGAAATTGTAGAAGCTATTAGTCAACTTGAAAAAGCAACGCATTCTAATGCAGTTGTCGCAGAACAAACAGCAAAATCTGGGAATGAACTAACAAATAAAGCACATGAAATTAGTGTTATAATTGAAGTCTTGCAAAAAATTATGGGGCAGAAAAATAAAGCTGCATAATTTTACATTGACCTTCTATATTGTCCACCTACCGCATAAAGAGCTTGGGTAATTTCACCTAATGAAGCATATCTTGTTGTATTTAATAATTCAGCAAAAATATTTTGATTATTTAATACTTTTTCTTGTAACTGTTTTAATGCAACTTCTGTTTTTTGTGCACTTGTATCCTTAAAATTTAAGAGTCTTGTTAATTGTTCATCCTTTTCAGTATAGGAAGCACGGGACAATTGTATTTCTGTTTTTGTGGAATTATTTTCAGTATTAGGATTCAAATAAGTATTTACACCTATTAATGGCAATTGTCCTGAATGTTTTAAAGTTTCATAATAAAGACTTTCTTCTTGTACTTTTCCTCGTTGATATTGAGTTTCCATTGCGCCTAAAACACCACCACGGTTGGATATTTTTTCAAATTCTTCTAAAACTGCGAGTTCTACAGCATTTGTTAATTGTTCAATAAAGAAACTTCCTTGTAAGGGGTTTTCATTCTTTAAGACACCAAATTCTCTAGCAAGAATAAGTTGAATAGCCATACTGCGTCTTACACTTTCTTCCGTTGGTGTAGTTATTGCTTCATCATATGCATTGGTGTGAAGAGAATTACAATTATCTGATAAAGCAAGTAAGGCTTGTAGTGTCGTTCTGATATCATTAAAATTCATTTCTTGTGCATGCAAAGAACGACCACTTGTTTGTATATGGTACTTTAGTTTTTGAGAACGTTCATTTGCTTTATATTTATCTTTCATTGTAATAGCCCAAATACGGCGAGCAACACGCCCAATCACAGAATATTCAGGATCCATGCCATTACTGAAAAAGTAAGCTAAATTTGGGGCAAAATCATCAATATTCATACCACGGCTTAAATAATATTCAACATATGTAAATCCATTAGCTAAAGTAAAAGCAAGTTGTGTGATAGGATTTGCCCCTGCTTCTGCTATATGATAGCCAGAAATACTTACAGAATAATAATTTCTGACATTATTATTTACAAAATATTCTTGAATATCTCCCATCATTTTCAATGCAAAATCAATAGAGAATATGCAAGTATTTTGTGCTTGATCTTCTTTTAAAATATCAGCTTGTACTGTACCACGTACCGTTTCTAATGTCTGCTTTTTAATTTCTTCAAACTCAACAGACGAAAGAGCTTTTCCTTTTTTCTTTTCTTCTTTTTCAACTTGTTGATCTA
>CAYSZE010000078.1:0-9260 GCA_964435255.1 uncultured Oligoflexia bacterium | reverse complement strand
TCCATTGCTCCGCATTGGGATGACATGATTCGCCTAGTTTCTGCATTAAAAGAGGGTCATGTCCGAGCCTGTGATATTTTACCAAAACTTGGAAAAGGTTCCTATATTGATAAACTTTCTCAAGCATTTACAACATTAGGACAAATAGTAAAAACGATATTTTTACTTAGGTATTCCTCTGATCCTGAATTTAGAAAAATTATTCGCAGGCAACTCAACAAAGGTGAACACAGGCATACACTAGCAGATCATGTATTTTTTGCCAATAAAGGTGAATTTAGATATGGAGATCTTGAATCATTAATGTGTCAAGCAAGCTGTCTTTCTATTGTATGTAATATTATTTTAATTTCAAATTCAATTGATTATGATGTTATTATCCATCAGCTTAAGAGTGTTGGATTTCCAATAAAAGACGAATTATTAGGACATATCTCTCCATTAGCATATAAACATATTGCAATTAATGGACACTATAAATTTTCTCGAGAAGAGGAAACAATGATAATATGAATAATACATCACTTTTGTCATTACTTAAATCTTTATCTTATCGGTTTGAAGAACATAAATGGACAAATACAAGAGGAGATATTTTTCAAGCCGCATTGTTATTTAAGCCAGAACAAAAAGAAGAAGTATTTAACATTATAAAGAATGAATTAAATGATGATTATGATAAAAATGAGAATTTTACTTTTTTTCATTTAGAGAAAAATCAGAATAAGAAGCAAAAGTTTTTTTATAATGGAAAAGATATTTATGATCGTATTTCACTTAGTAAGAAAAAAACATATAAATCTTATATCGCAGATCTTGATGCACCCGTTAGAGAACGAATTAATTATTTAAGAGCTGAGTTAAAAAAAGCAAGGGAAGGAAAAATTATTGGAAGACCTCCACTTTTAATTGAAGAACTTCTAAAACAAGCGGAGAAAAAAACACTTAGACAGCATATTGAAGAAAGTCTAGATAAGTTACAAAAAGATGAATATAAAGAATTTCAAATTAAAATTAAAAATTCAAATAAATGTTTAGTGACAGACTATTTAGATGCTCCTGAATATATTTGGGCAAACATGAAAAAAAATAACAATTTAATAGAGTACAATAGATTGCAGATTGGAGTTAATTTATTTTTTAGTTTGGATAAAAACAACAAGTGTAATAGTAAAATATTTAAATTAGTAGAGCATGCCAAAGAAAATCGTTCCATATTTCAAGATTATATTCTTTTATAAAAATGCTAATAACTATAAAAAGGTTGTTTTATATGCTTCAAATAATTTCAGGAAAATTTTTTAAAAGCAATCTGCTACATGAATTCAGTGGACATGCAATATTTTATTCAAACCTATGTATAAAAAATCCAATAAATACTATTGTTGGTTTAATAGAAAGAGATTCTGATAATAATGATTATCAATTTGAAAAAGTCAAATTTGTATATATGAATAAAATAGAGAAATTGAGCATATCTCCTAGTGCTGGAGAAGTTGTATGTATTGGAGATGAAGAAATAATTGAATCCTTCAGATGTATTTCTATTCTTGGATTAAATTCTTATTTTAGTAAAGATAAGTTTCAATTGGAAAAAATCTGTAAAGAAAATCGCCGACTTAATATTTATCATTTAGAGTATAGGAAAAATTTAACAGAAGAGAATGAAAAGGATTTTTCGAATTTGGTTCAAAAAATTATTTATTTATCTCGTAGCGATTTTGAAGTCATCAATCGTTGTATAAAAGAATATACATTTGCACTTGAAATATGTGATTCAAATATTTCAAGTGCTTATTCAAAATTTGTATTTTGTCTTGAAACACTTGTGCAAAAATTTTCTGAAGATTCTATTTTATGGGAAGATTATGATCCTGCTATAAAAGATAAATTAGACGAAATATTTTTGAAAATTCCGGACTACTCTAATAAAATTAAAGATGTATTGTTATCTAAAAAGGAAAATAAACTTACTCAAAAGTTTATTAAATTTATATCCTCAAATATTAGTGAAGATTTCTTTTTGTCAGAAGCTCCTCAAATTATATCATCATTAGCTTACACTGAACTTAAATCAGTACTAAAAAATCTTTATAATGCTCGTTCAAAATTTGTACATTTACTTGATCCTATTAATGAACACATTCGAGTTAATATATTTGAAGGTGATGTTATGCACATAGAGAATCAAGCTTATTTGACTTTAAATGGAATTATTAGGCTTACAAGGCATGTAATTCTTCAAGTTATTGAAAAAAGACCGACGATTGAAACAGAGAATTTCAATTATAGAGCAAATTTACCAGGATTATTAAATTTTCAAATAGCTCCAGAATATTGGATAAGTAACCCAGATTATATTAATAAAGAAAATATCAAGAAATGGTTTACTGGATTTCTAGTATGTGTTGAAAATACAATATTTGAAAGAAAACTTTTACCAGATGTCAGACCAGTTTTAGACAAAATTGAATGTATATTATTGCAATCTAAACCTGAGTTAAGAAAAATCATGTTATCGGCTTATGGAATTTTCACAATAATTATTAATAAAGATATAGTTGAAAATAAAAGATTAAACTTCTTTAATAATCATTCAAATATTCTAAATGAATGTTCAATAGAAGCAATGTTAATAGTTTTATTAAATAACAATATTCCCTCATCGTGGACTCCAAATCACTGTTCAGAAGTGATGGAAAAATATTTAAAAGACATGTCTAAGCCTTCTGCTTTTGTAATTCCAAGACTTTTTCAAATAAGTATTATGATTTTGATCGCAAATTTATACTTAAAAAATAAAAATGAAAAAGAATTTTGTCGACGTATTCTTGAAGCGAGGCTAGAAGCCTCTGGTAGAAAAAACTTACAAGACCATCTACTTGAGGCATCTAGAAATAATGTCAATGTTAATGTATGGCTAATTTTTAAAGAGTGCTATCCTCATAATTGAAGTTCTTTTAATTATATTAATGTATTTTTAAAAAACATTAATACCTTATATAAAAGCGTTTATTATTACAATTATTAAATTATTTTACCATAAAAAAGAAGATTTAAAAATATAATTAATTTTTATGCAAACGAATTACACCAGTTGTTTTTCTATCTGTCCAATAATTTCCATTTAAATTTAATAAATCTTCTTTAATTTCCAACTTACATCTTGCAGAACCATAATGAATAGGACTTTTTTCCCTAACAGTTGCATCTTGATTACTATAATATGAATAATTCAAATATATAGAACCATCTTCTTTAACTTCAATATATTCTCCATAAGAATGACTTATAGATCCATTTGTACTTAAAGTTACTTTAATTATAAAAATATCTGGCTGGGTTATTTTTACTTTAATATCCTTATTTTTAGGTAAATTTGATGATTCATTTTCTTGATAAGTAGTTTCAATACTACCTTTCCAATCACCTTCAATATATGGAACGCTAAATAATTTAAAACTATAAGGAATATATTTCCATATAAACTTTGTAAATATATATTTGAAAAATATTGCAATTGTAATTGAGAGTGGAATAATATTTATTAATTCTTTGTAATTATTTATCAAATCAGTGTAATTAAAATTCTTTATTTTACATATTAAAATGAATGAAATAATTCCAACTACTAGTATCAGTTTATCAATCAGTTCTTTTTTCACTATTTAAGTTCCTCTAAAAATCTTTTAACATCTAAAAGAAATTGATTAACATCATTAATTTTCCATTTTTGATGACAACCAAAAAGATATTTAATTTCATTAACTTCAATCCAATGAGTTAAATTATTTGCTTTATTGGTTTCTGAGATCAAATAATCAATTATACTCTTGAAACTAATGTAATAGCTTTCATTAAAATAAGAATTAGGAACATTATAAATTAAACATGAAATTAAATATGATGGCACTTTGTTTTTATCAGCAGAAGTATATTTAGATTCCATTTCATATCTTATATTTTTTAGAATTCTGACAAAATTTTTGTATAGTCTACTTGTACTGGTGTTTTTGAGAACGCCTCTGTCATAATCTTGTTTTGGCCAATTATAAATAATTCCTCCATTAGAATCCTTTAATGCAACTCCTTCATCATATAAATTAATATCCTTATATTTTCTATGAACGAAATGAGGAACAATATCAGCATTAACTCGACAGCTATTGGAACGGATTTTTATAGATTTTGATCCTATTGTGACATCTGATTGTCCAAATTTATCTATTAAGATTAACTCTATTTGTTTTTTAAAATCTTCATATGAATAGGTAGAGGTAATAAATCCAAAGTATTCATTACTCATATTCTCTGGATACTTATTAAAAAAGTAATCTTTTGCTACAATAGCAATATCAACATCACTATCCGAAGGTATATTTGTTCTATTATCAAATGAGCCTTTTGCATAAACCTCAAGATTCATTTTTGATAAGTTAGAGTCACTATTAACTGCTTCTTTCACCATTCTTAGCGATCGTTCACATTTTTCTATTTCAGTATCGCTAGGTGGTTTGGACCACTCTTTTAGTTTATTTTCCCGATTATCCATTATAATTTTTACTTTATATTCAACAAGTTTTTTAAGATTTTCACTCCAAAAACTGTCATCAGTTGCATATCTATTTGTTATTAAAGTGTTTTCTTGATTCAAATCATTTGACATAAATATCCTTAAAGTAGTTGACGCAAAATTTGTTAGATGTTATAAATTTTGCGTGTTAAAAAAATATTTGCTTTTGAGTTTCAGAGCCTAAAAGCATTCGAACACCAAAAATATAATTTAATCCATAGCTTATCTCCTTAGGCATGATAAAGCTTATGTTAATAAGCTACTGCACCTATACAATTTTAATTTTGCCTACATTTATAAAAACTTCAAAAATAGGCTCACTTACAGAGCGTAAACGGCGTCTTAGTCGTGTCAAGAGATTATTTAAATTTTTTCTAAAAATTGTTTATATATCTAATAATTATAAGTTGTTATAGAATGAGATTTTTTAATTTAATTAAGCTTTCATATAAATACTACCATAATGGTAGTATTTGCTAAAGCGCCGTTTTTCTCTTAAAACAGGTCTGATCCCCTATTATTGGAAGTGAAAGCTCTAGGGGTACCATTAAATATATTATTAATAATATAGATAAATGGGGGCTTAATTCGTTTCAATTAAAAAATAATATGAATTTATTTTATTCCAGTATTTCCAATATTATGAATGAAATATCAGACGAAAATACAAGTAAAATTAAAGCATTGTATGAAAATGGGATTTTAATTGCTGATGATAAAAAATTTATTTCTGCAAGTGATGTTTTAAGTAATTTAAAATATCAATATTATTTTTCTAAAAGAGAAGATACTAGCAAATATAAAGGTACGAGGTAAGGATCTGATCCAAATAGACCCATTGTTATATCTAACTATTTGAAATATATTGATTTAAGGTTGTATTTTAAAAATATTTTTTATAATTTTGAATCTCTAAGAAGTAGTTCTTCATATAATTTAAAAAGAAAAGTAACACGACTAGCATCATCTTTTTTGCCTTTATATCCATAAATATCATCAACTATTTTATCAACAGTTTGATGTTTATTAACAAGTTCTACTGGCATACTGGAAGAATCATATAGATCTGATAAACTCGAATTTGGATATAAGGCTCTAGCATCTAAAATAGCTAAAGCTGCTTTATTAACGATATCAAGTTTCTTTTTTTCTGGATTTTCTGGGAATGGAAAATTATTATAAACTATTGTATTTGAATAACTGTAATCGCTCTTTAATCTACCGCAAACTACTCTCGTCCATGCCATGTGCATTGTACTAGTCAATATAGCAAAATGATACAGAGTTGCATCCAATATAACGTACAACTTATCCCCAGCAATAATATTTTCATCTAGAAATCCAATTGGAATAAAGTTTCTATTTTCAGAAGATACCCTTGGTAAAGCCAAATAAGATTTATTTTTATGGCGAATTTCACCAAATAAATATGGGGTATTTGCAAGATTCTTAGTAGATTCCCTATTGCTAGCTAATCTTTGCTTTTTTACGGATTGAACTCTTTTGTAAACTTCTGGCAAGGATCGCCATTCAGAAGGAGAAACTTCATTTAGCCATAAACACCAGCGCTTAATATTATTTATGAACTCTTCACCCATCATAAATCGTTTAAAAAATTTAATAGCTTTAGGCTCCAATAATAAAAAATCTTGTTTTTCTTGTTCAGAGAATAGCAAAAACCCTCCATCATTAGGCATACTACCATATATCATTTCAGGAACTTTACATAAAGGTTTTTTACGTTTTTCAGGGTAAATATTCGGTGCATCTATAAGATAACCATTAATATTTTTGCATTTGATTTTTTGTGGTTCATTTTTTATACCATCAGGATAATCAAATAAAAATGGATTGTTAGACTTTATTGTTGAAAATCCAATTATGATACAATGAACAGCTGCAACTCCTTTTCCTTCATTATTCCACTGAAATGTACGATGTGCAAAATGAATATAAATATTTTTCTTTTGCAAGTACTTCCATAAGATGGATACCTGTTCACCTTGTGTAATGCTATTCGTTGACACAAATGCTACTTTAATTAGAGTATCTTGTATATACTCCGCAGCTTTAATATACCAAGCACAAACATAATCAAGAACGCCACAATTTTTGTCTTTACAGACAGTGAGCAGATCTTCTTTTTGTTCCTTAGTTTGGTAACTTTTTCCAACAAAAGGCTGATTTCCCATTACAAAAGAACAATTTTCAGGTTTAATAATATTTTCCCAATTTAATCTTAATGAATTAGCACAAACGATAGTTGGGCTATCAACTATCGGAACAGTTGGGCGTGTTGTTCCAAAAAGTTTTGAACTTTCTAAATTCATTTGATGATCTGTAATCCACATTGCTACACGAGCAATATGAACAGCAGACTCATCAATTTCTATACCATAAAATTGATTGACCTTAACAAGACAGTGAGCAGAAACATCTAATAAACCGCCTGTACCGTGCTCATTAAAATAAAGGTTCATTATTATTTCATTTTCAAGTCTACGTAGTTCTCGATATGCAATAACTAAAAAATTTCCACAACCACAAGCTGGATCAAAAAAATTTAACTTTGATAATTTAATATGTAATTCATGTAATTTTTTCTTATTTGATTTATAATTTTCAAATTCATTTCTTAAATCATTTAAAAAAAGTGGCTCAATTACTCTCAATATATTCCGCTCAGATGTATAGTGAGCTCCTAATTCTCTTCTTGAAGAAGTCCTTTTTTTATCTGGTTTATATTGTTCTAAAACACCTTGAAACATTGCGCCAAAAATTGCTGGGCTAATGTTTGACCAATTCAGTTCAGAGCACTTTATAAGGTTCTCTCTAAGATCTGAATTGAAGTCTGGTATGGATATTTTTTCAGAAAATAAAGACCCATTTATATAATTGAAAGAAGCTAATATTTCATTTAATGTGGTTTGCCTCTTGTTTTTATCTTGATCTAATACTTGAAATAGTTGTGAAATTCTTGCCCCCAAATCACTTCCATCTTGATTTGTATTTTTCACAAGTTTTTCAAATAATTTATTCTCACCAAAAATTCCCGTATCATCTGCAAAAAAACAAAATAATAATCTTGTCATAAATACTTCTAGATCATGACTGATATATCGAGTTTCTAATAAAGATTGATGCAATTCTGATATAAGATAAGCAGCATTTCTGTCAATTTCGGTTTCTTCTTGAATCACTTGTACATTACGTTCTATTAAAAAATTAAACCAATCAGCTTTTTGAGATAACTCCTTTAATTCACACTCATGTTCTGTTTTATTTACTAAATCAAAAATTCTAAATCGAGAAAAATCTGATGTTATTATATATTTTGGTCTTTCTTTTTCATTTAATCCCAAAGCATAATTAGAAGCTTGAATAAAAGCAGAATCTAGACATTTACCTCGACTTTTCATTTCAATAACAAGAAGGCTAGGTATAAAAGAATCAATAAATCCATTGTTTCCATTTATTGTTTTAACTTTTTTTTCAAATAAAGTACTAGATTCAGCAGCAATATTAAAACATTCATAAAATCTTGTTATGAAAATATTAGCCTGACTTTTTTCATTTTGTGAATTTTCAAAAGTCTTACTAAATTTAGATAATCTTTTCCTGACTTCATTCTTAGTAATCATTTATATTCCTATTTTTAACTGTCTTTTTTCAATATAATTTTCCAAAGTTGAGCGATCTACTTCCAATATTTTAGAAATTGAGGTTTTTGAAACTTTAAGGCGTAAGAGTTTCTTTATTTCCATATCTTTCCCGTCCAATTTTGAGCTTCCAAGGCTTCCTTTTGGTCTACCTAACTTTATTCCTTCAGCTTTGAGGGATGCCAGCGCTTCTTTTGTGCGAAGAGAGTTAAGCTCCCGTTCAACTTCTGCGAATAAGCTAAACATAGTAATCATGACTTTTGTATGTAAATCCTGTCTATCTTTGATTTTGATGTTTTCTTTTATCGCTATAAATTGAACCCCTGATGCAATAATGCGGTCGATAGTTGTCACAACTTCCCCAACAGAACGCCCAATTCGGCTCATTTCACTCACAATAAGCATATTGCCTTGCCCAAGGTTCATAAGAGAATCTATTTTCCTTTCATTTGGGTTTTTCCGTGAGGATATTTGGATTTCAAGGAATTCATCTATTTTTATATTTTCTTTATGTGCAAAATCTAAAATAGCGAGCTTCTGGCTTTTACAGTCCTGCGAATCCTTTGAAACTCGAATATAAGCAATTGTTTTCACTGCAATCACCTCCATGTGGAAAAAAGTCTATCATAAAATTAAATCCAGCATTATAGGTGGAAATAAGTTGTTCGTTTTTTGCGCAATTACGGTGTAAAAAAACGATCGTTTATTTCCGCCAAATTATATCAATTTTGGCTTTTTTATCAAAATAATAAATTTTTTGAGAGTTTAATTTATGATTGATATAAAAGATACCGCATATCCAAGACTAAAGAGTTCGTATAATGAAAAAGAATTAAAAAATCTTTTCAAACCTACAGAAGATGAAATAATATTTTGCAATAAAAATATGAATAGTTCTGAGTTTTTTCCTTGTTTCATTCTTCTAATAAAATCATTTCAATGCTTAGGATACATTACTTCTCTTGAAACAATTCCAAATCAAGTTGTTAAATACATATCTAAACAATTAAATGTAAAAGATTTTTCAA
>CAYSZE010000077.1:0-6812 GCA_964435255.1 uncultured Oligoflexia bacterium | reverse complement strand
CTTTTAAAGCAAATATAAGCTCTTTAGGCTGTTTTCCAGTAGGAAAATTAACTACTAAATTTCCTAATTTAATGTTAGTTTGTGTGATAATAAAATCTTCAAAATTATTTATTATTTCTGTCGCATCAATAAACCAACGTTCTTCTCCTGTTGTTACTAATTCATATTTTGCCGTATCTCGTACTTTCAAATAGTAATTTCCATCTGAACTTAAAAACTTATAATTCATTTTTCCGTAAAATAATTCTGGCATATGAGGAGTGATCATTGTGCGATTAAATTCACCTAATTTAACTTCTACTTCAGTATCAATAAATTCTGAATTCATATAGCGAATAGCATTATCAAATAATAATGGTCCATAGTATTCAAAACGAAACTTTCCAGTATTTTGTAATTTTCTGAAAGTAGTTAATTCAGCATCTTTACGAGTTGTAATCCAAGGAGTGTAATTATAACCATACGTAATATAAGATTCAGGTACTATTGGTAAAATAACCGCCGTATTGACATCAAAAATTTCTATTTTTTCTTTAGTAGGAAATTTAAGTTCATCTTTAATTTTTAGAGTTCTATCTTTATGAGTATGAGCTTTAACATTACAGAAAAAAACGCACCCATCAATACTTAAATTATGATCTGTTTCATATATTCTATGAGTTCCATATTTTACTTCAAATCTATTAAAGTGACTGAGATCGAGTGCTTTTATGACCACATTCGCAAATTCTGCTTTATTTATATTTTTTAAGTCAGAAGACATTTCAATCTGTTTATAAGGCAATGGTAAAACAGCAGGAGTCGTATTTAACGGCGTTGGGTTATATATATAATGATCTTTTTCATAATCAAACAAATATCTTGCTATCACAACAGCTTCTTCTTGAGCACGAGCTGAAGCACTTGCAAAACCAGTCAGACCAACAGCAAGGCCAGCTAAAGGAACAGATATTGCACCGACAACGGAGGAGGCCGTCATAGCTCCCATACTTCTCAACACCAAATTTGTGATTCCTAAACCGAGCCCTAAGGAATCAAACGCCAATTGAGTTGAAAACTGGATTTTTTCAGTTGCTGTTTTAGCTTGCATGACTTCAGCGATATCTAACGCCACAGATATCCCACCTATGATATTACTTGCTGCGTTAACGACTCGACCTAATTTAGCATACACACCAATTTGTTGTTTAATTGAAGTATTAGATAATGTTTTATATAGATTAATGATATCAGCAGTTGCTTGCACGCCATCGATAGCCATTTGGGTAAAACTTAAATAACTATGTGCAGCCAAGAGATGATAAAGAGTTTTTTCTTCTGGCGCAATAATATCACTTATACTCAAAGATCCTGGTTTCAAGTTTAATCTTTTTTCTTCAGCCTCTTTTCTTTTCTTCAGATCACTTTGGTATTCTAAATAATCAAATATAGCGGTCACAGCTAATCCAGCATTTAAAACCAAACCTTCATTAAAGTCTGTATCTAGTACCAAGTTATGATTCTCAGCTTTAATATGAGGTTTTAGTACATCAATATTTTTGCTAAAATATTCTTTAAATTGTTGGAGTTTTTTAATAACAGATCTATCTTGAACTTTAACAATAATTTTATCAGAAGCTTCAAGAGTGGCATTGCCTGTATTGATAAAAGTAACTTCTGGGTGAACAGGATCAGCAGTAAAATGCACTGCTGAATTTTCAGAAAGATTTGATGATCCAGTAGAAGCTGAAGAGTCACTGGAACCACCACTGCTCGAACTTGTCGTAGAACTCACAGAACCCCTTGGGGTATTTGCATTGGTAACAGGAACTGTCTGATGATAATTAGAATGCAATTCATTAAACATTAAAACATAATGATTGGGCAAATTATTGTCTTTTTTTATCTTTTCCACAGCCTCAACAAAAGAAGCAACCATATTTCTTGCTTCCATTTCAATTGCTGAACGCTCTAAAACAGAATTAGCAAAAGTTGTATCTTGGTTATTTTTATCCTCATTAGCTAAAATAGAATGACTAAAAAGTTCGTATTCAAATTTTGCTGAATTTGCTATTCCTAAAGCTTTTAATTTTAAGTGCTCCATAAACTTAATGACTTTTAAAGTAAATTCATCAGATGGCGTTATAATTTTCGAATTTAAATCTAATAAAATGTAGTGAAAAGAATGGATCAAACCAGTAATGGGTTCTAAACTTTTACCGCCATCTAATTTATATTCTTCCCAATACATTTCTAAATCAGCATAATCACTACCAATCGGAAAATTTGAAACAAATTGTCTTATTTCTAAAAAATCTTTTTCTTCTTGATCCATACCAACCTGGCAAACATTAGGATCATTGGTTTTAGATAAATTTATGGCATAGTTTGTTGCAATATTTGTTTTTTCTGATTCTTTTTTAACAGTATTTTGATTACAACTAATCAAAATGGGCAGAGTCAAGCCAGCAAGCATTTTAAGTTTTAAATTCATTTTTTTCATTATTTTAATTCCTAAACTATTAATTATATTTGCACAATTTAATTTTAATTATTATCAAGTGAAATAATTTCTATATTCACTTTAGGTCTCAATTTCTTAAAAAAAGTATAAAATGTTCTACAATTGTCACATTTTGGATAAGTGGTATAAATTTTTAAGGTTCCTTCAGTAGAAATATTTGTCTCAGAAGTATTTCCTAAAAATTTCTCAAGAATTCTTTGTTCAGCATCTGCAATGAAATAAAAAGGTTTTACTGTAGTTTCTTTATCATTAGAATTAACTTTTATTTCAGGAATAACTCTTTTCTTGGCATCAAAGAAAACAAAATCTTTATTTATATCTCTTTTTTTCACAGAAAAGTTCAAATTATCCAGAGCATAATATTTTTTTTCAACTTCTTTTTTATCAGTCTTATAAAACTCAGCATAAGAATATTTATGATTATCAGTTGTATTCATTTCCTGTTTAATTTCTTTGAAGACATTTTCGAAAACAGAAATTTTTTCTTTATCTGTATCTTTTTTTACTTCATAAAAATCAAAAAAGAAATTTGGATTTGAAAAAACTAATAAAAATTCAGATGTTTTAAATTTTTTAGTATTATATAAGTTAAAGTTCATTGAGCTTGTTTCATTAAATTCTTCTAAATTTTGTGCGGCATTACTTCTAATAATATTCGTTTTATTTATATTACCTTTAGAAACAAAGAATTTTTTTGGTACAAAACTTTTACCATTTTCATCTAATTTTTCAGATATTTCAAATTTTGTTTGTTTTTCTTCATATAACCATTCATTATTAACAGCAAAAAAAGGAGGTAAAATATAATAAACATATTCATAGTTTTTATATTCTCTAATAGCATCTTCTAATTGCAATATTTTAAATTTTTCTGCTTGATCTTTATTTGGAAAATTTTCCTCTAAATTTGGCAATTTTCCTTCTTGGCTCAAAATGACATATTCAATATTTTTGTAGTCTGCACTTAAAAATTGCTTTTTTTCATCAAATATAACTTTAGACTTAGGATTTGTATCTTTATTAAAAATGGAGTTAAAATGCTCTTTTATCGCACTTTCATAAACTTTATAAAAACGGATATAGTCTAATTTAGATTCGATTCCAAGAATAATAGGATCATACTTCTCAGCATTTACATTTGTACTAATATTATAAATTCTTAACTTAAATTTCTTTTCTTTAGGGAGGTTTTCATTACTAATTTGTCTTAAAATAGTCTCAGTGGGATCCCTTCCATTCGTAGTTTTAAGGTATACTTTATTATTTTCATTTTTAATTTCTTTAATTTTATTAAACGAATATGCATAATATTTTTTTTCGACATAGCCAAACTTATTTATAAGTTCAGCATATGCAAAAGTATTATCTAAAAATTCTTCACTCTTAACTTCGCCTAATTGGACTATCTCACTAATAGCATAGTGAAATTTTTTATGAATTTTTCCATGGTTACTCCCCCAAACGATAGTTTGGTATTGTTTTGAAAAATCACCACACTGGAATGGCACTGCATAGCTATTGTTTGCAATTAATGAAAACACACTTGTTACAATTACCTTTAAATACATTTTACTTTTTAACATGAATTCCCTTTCATATTTATAGTTTATAGAAAATATTTATAGTTATTTTATTGTTTATTTATTAATAATTATTATTATAGTAGAATTAGTCTAACATAATTAATTAATACTAAATATAATTAATTTTTAATTAATTATATTTTCATTCGGATGGGTTTCTTATTATTTTTTAATTTATTTTTCAAATAATTTTATAAAAATATTTAAATTTACTAAATATTTTTATTATTATCAATATTTTAGGTTTACTATTTTTTTGTATAGTTGTTATTTTAAAAAAAACTAATATTTTTTATTAATTTTATTATATTAAAAAACCTGGAAAGATATAAAACTCAAGAATTTATGTTACTTTAAAGTAGTATTAAAAATAATTAAAATTTAGACTACTTAAAAAATTTTCAAAATAAAAAATCAATTCCTCATATACAGAAATTGATTTTTTCTCAACAAGTAATTTTCTTTAAACCAACTAATTATTACAGGTATTATAACTACATTTTAATTTAAAAAATATTCAACAAACACTTAAACTACTTTTTTATCTTATAGAAAATACAAAGCCAGATTATCATTCACTTCCATATTTTTGAGATCACTTTGTTTCACTAAATTTACATATATTATTTCTTTTTTAGCGTTATCAAAATAACCAACAAATTTCTCCTCTGAGTTAAATATTGATACTTTATCTGCTAGAGCATAGCTATAAGTTGATGCCAAAATTTCTAGCCCCTGTACAGTAATGTTACTTTTCTTAACCGCATGTAAAATTTTTCCTTTTTCAGGTGAAAAGGAAAAAATATGGTGAGCTGCATTTTCTATGACAAAAGAATTGTCAGCTTTTTTATGAACACGAAATACACCTTCAGAAATGACTCTAATAGATTCTGTTTCATTTTCTTGATAATAAAAACTTTTCTTTTCGTTTGAGTAATAGAATATCTCTTTATCTCTTCTTTCAAGAAGCATGACGGAATTAATGTCTATACAATGCTGATTATTCTCACAATCAAAGTCGGAAATAGGATTCCGTGGGTAAAATATTTCATTTTTGTTAATATCGTACCAAGCTTTAATTTGTCCTCCTTCAATTTGATAATGTTCTAATTCAATATATTTCAAACTATTATCAGAATTTATGCTTAATTCAGAAAGCTTCGCTAAATAATCAGGATAATTTTGCTTAAACATAGAAAAGTTTACAACCAATAGTTTTCTTGTCTTGTTAATTAAGTCTAAATGATAAAGAGCGCCATCATTTAATGCCAAAATCAACTCTTGCGGTTGTTTGCCAGACGGAAAACTAATTTCTAAATTCCCTATCTTTAGTAACGATTCTGTTAGTGAAAACGAGTCATTCTTATAAGCAACTTCGCTAGCATCAATAAACCATTTTTCATGCCCTGAAATATTTATTTCATATTTTGCTGTATCAAGTACTTTAATTAAATAATTGCCATCTTCACCATAGACTTTGTATTTCATTTTACCATAAAATTTTTGAGGCATTAAAGGAGTGACTAATGCTGTATTGCTTCCTCCTAAATTTATATTTACATTTGTATCAACAAAAGTAGAAGTTAAATTACGTATTGCATGTTCAAATAACAATGGCCCCATATAATCAAATATAAATTTTCCTGTTTTTTCAAGCCGACGCATAGGAGATAATTCAGCATCACCTCTAGATAAAATAAACGGAGTATAGTTATATGTATAAGATATATAAGATTCAGGCACAATAGGTAAAATTATTGATGTATTGTAACTACTTGTAAAAATAGTTTCTTTAATTGGAAATTTTAATACATCACTAATAGAAATTGCTTTATCTTTGTCTATATTTGCACTAACATTACAAAAAAGAAAACAATGTTGGAAATTTAGATTGTGTTTTGTTTCATAAATTTTATGTGATCCGTATCCTAATTTTACTTTATTTATTTCTCTAGTATCAATTGAGTTTATGACAACATTTGTAAAATCTGCTTTAATTATTTTTCCCTGAGAAGCATGAATGTCAATATTTTTGTACGGTAAAGCAATAAATTCAGGTGTTGTATTTAATGGAACTGGATTGTAATTATAGTGGTCTTTTTCATAATCAAAAATATATCTAGCTTTAATAATAGCCTCTTCTTGTGCTTGAGCTGAAGCTGCTACAAAACTTGTAAATCCAACAGATAAACCAGCTATAGGAACAGAGATAGTTCCTAAAACAGAAGAAGCCGTAGTTGCTCCTAACGTTCTAAGCACTAAATTTGTCACACCTAGACCAAGACCTAAAGAGTCAAATGATAGTTGTGTGCTAAATTCAATTTTTTCTGTGACCGTTCTTGAACTTGCAATTTTTGCAGCATCTAATGCAATTGAAGCTAAACTTATAACATTACTTGCTGCATTAAATACTCTTCCTAATTTCGAATAAACTTCGGCATGTTGTTCTAAATTAGCAGTTGTCATAGTTTGATAAATATGAACAAAATCGCTTGTTGCAGCAAGGGAATCTACTCCCTGCATAATCCAGTAGTTTTCGTCCAAGGATTCCGGAGCAAACCGGCGTCGAATTCCATTTGAATTCATCCAAGGATTCCGGTGCAAAGCAGCAGCCAATTCCATTTGGCTCTACAGGAAGAACTGATGGCAGGGCGTCGGAACCGTTGGAGAGGCTTTAAATTCTGCTTGTAATTATAGCGATTAAAATTAGCGTCTCTTTGCTACTT
>CAYSZE010000076.1:0-3964 GCA_964435255.1 uncultured Oligoflexia bacterium | reverse complement strand
ATAGACGGGCTACTTACTCCTCTACCTCTACAAAAACTTGCAAATATTCTATTGTAACCAGTATTATTAGGATCATTAATTATATTAAATAAATCTGTATTTGCTTTTACCATCAAAATGTCTGGACAAGCTGAAATAATAAGTTCTGCAGGTAATCTATTTAATGTTTTTTGTCTTTCATAAACATTTCTAACATGATATAGATAGGATTCAAATAAAATAATTTTTATAAAATCTTTTCTTTCATAGTATTTATCTATAAAAAACCCTTTATGGTCAGAAACATCACTTAAATTATAATTAACTACTGAATCATTAAATATATAAGCTTCGCTTCCTATAGCTCTTGCTTGCGTAATTCTTCTTAAAGTTGAATCAGTTTCTGATTCTAAATTATAACCATGTCTGCTATAAAAAGCGATACTTTTATTTGCTCTAAATTGTCGACTAAAAGAATTAAATTGTCCATGAGCAGTGATCAAAAGATCAGAAGCTTTAAAAAGATTAACATTATTTATATCATATAATGAATATTTAATATATGTATCAGTTTCTTGTTTGTTTATTCCGACTAATTTCAAAATTTCTGAGTCATTCATAATTTAACCTTTCAAATTTAAAACAAGCACAATATGCAATTGTTATTTTTATAACCTATTTATTTAAGAAATAATTAAATTATAATTAAACTTAATTATAATATAAATATATATTTCACATTAATTTAAATAATATGTATTTTTAAAAAATATATTTTTGTTACATAATCATAAATCTCAAACAACAAAGATTGCCTAAATGATAAAATTCTAATAAAGAAACTATAGGTAAATTTATCTAAAATAGATTTATTCCTTAGTTTGGAGTCTTAAATGCAAAATCAATCAAATATTTGGCCAAAAAATAGATTATGTAACTTATTCAATATTACTCACCCCATAATTCAAGCTGGTATGGTTTGGGTCAGTGGTGGTAAATTAGCTGCCGCAGCAGCAAATACGGGATGTTTAGGTCTTATTGGTGCTGGCAGTATGAAACCTGATTTGTTGAGACAACATATTATTAAAGCAAAATCTTTAACAAAAAATCCAATAGGGGTAAATATTCCCTTACTTTATGACAAAACAAAAGAACAAATAGAAATTGCATTAAGTGAAGGTATCAAAATATTTTTTACCAGTGCGGGTTCACCAAAGATCTGGACACCTTTTTTGAAAAATGAAGGCTGTACTGTTGTGCATGTTGTAAGCAATCCAGAATTAGCTTTAAAATGCCAAAATGCTGAAGTCGATGCTGTCGTTGTCGAAGGTTTTGAGGCGGGAGGACATAATGGGAGAGATGAATTAACAACTTTTGTTTTATTACAGCAATTACGAAATAAATTAACCATTCCCGTTATTGCTGCTGGGGGGATTGCTTCGGGAAATGCCATTTTAGCTTGTTTTGCCCTAGGAGCTGAAGGTGTACAAATAGGAACTGCTTTTGCAGCAACAAATGAAAGTTCTGCCCACGAAAATTTTAAAACAGCAATGTGTCAAGCAAAATTTAACTCCACCTTTCTCCGCATGAAAAAATTAGTACCCGTTAGATTATTAGATAATGATTTTGCCAAAAAAGTCGCTTTTGCTGAAGAAAGTTGCGCTGATAAAGAAACATTATCTGAAATATTAGGGAAAGGGCGTGCTAAAGAAGGAATGTTAAATGGAAATTTAATTGAAGGTGAATTAGAAGTAGGCCAAATTGTTTCAGAAATAAAAGAAATTTTAAGTTGTGAAAAACTAGTTGCAAAATTAATAAGTGAGTATTTATCTGCAAAAAATAATATATTTTAATTTTTATAAATCCAAAATTTTTTTAAATAAAACCATTTAAAGTAAACATATATAATTTTATCTCTTTATTTTTACTTGAATTAAAAAAAAATAATTCTAAAGACTTTATTCTTTGACACGAATAAACATCATGATTTTGACGCTGTCAAAAAAAACACAGCTAGAGAATTTAATTTCCAGTTGCTTAACAAGTGGAAAGGTTTGAGGAGGCTATTTAATATGGGTTTTCGCATTGCAACCAACGTACAATCTTTAAATGCTCAACGAAACTTAACAATAAGTAATGAGCTTAATAACCAATCAATGGAAAAACTTTCATCTGGTTTTAGAATTAATAAAGCCTCTGATGACGCTGCTGGACTTGCAATTAGTGACAAATTAAGAGCCGACTACCGTTCACTAGTTATGGCAAGAAGAAATGCTAACGATGGTATTTCTCTGATTCAAACAGCTGAAGGTGGATTAAATGAAATTGGAAATATTTTATCACGGCTACGTGAATTATCAATTCAAGGAGCGAGTGACACCATTGGTAATACTGAAAGAGGTTTCTTAAATAAAGAATTCACTCAGCTAAAAGACGAAATCAATCGTATTTCTAAGACCACTGAATTTAACGGAACACTCCTATTAGTAGGAAATCAAGATGATATTGATGAAGAAATAACGAAACGTTCCAACAAGTTTCCACTTGAATTACAGGTAGGTAAAAACTATTATGAATCTGCTGATAGTTTAGACAATATCAATCCAACAAACATTATTCGTATTGACTTTAGTAATGTAAATGCATCTGTTGGAGTAGAAGGTTTAAATTTAGGAACATCAGAAGAAGACGATGTAACAAGTGTTTCATCCAAAGAAATGTCACAAAAATCTATTGGTATGATAGACGAAGCTATTACTAAGGTATCTTCTTATCGTTCAACTATGGGTGCCATTCAAAGTCGTCTCAATTCAACAATCACACAACTAAGTATCCAAGCTGAAAATAACGCTGCAACAAATAGCCGTATTCGTGATACTGACTTTGCAGAAGAAACAGCAAAATTAGCACAATCTAACATTCTTAAACAATCAGGTGTATCAGTTTTATCGCAATCTAACCAAATACCTATGTTGGCATTAAGACTATTAGGATAAGACTAGCCCCAAAATAATACGTAAAAAGGTTTTTTATCATAAGCAAAAAAAAGAGAAATTTTAGGTTGACCAAGGACAGCTATAAGATCATGTGGCTGTCCTTGATGTATTTCAGGAATACCAATATCGAAACTATAACCTTCATTTTTTAAGGCTAATTTCGATTTTCCGCATATTTGATTACAAATTTCACTTGTTACGTCTTTAATATCGGCATCTGAAACTTTAGCTTCTTCAGGAGACATAAACACAGCTCGTGTTATTGCTGACGCAGATTCTAACTCCATACAAAAAGCCATTTGTCCCTTTCCTTTATCTCGCGATAAATTCATTCTTCCAGCCACAATAATTTGTAAATTTAAATTTTTCCCTACAACTGGTTTTAGAAATGAAGGCTCCGTTCTAGTGTTCGTTTTCACAATTTCTTTTGTCGATTTAATAAAGGCATTTAATACTTTTACATCAAATATGGCCGCTTCGGTGGCTAAAAAATCTTTTAAGCTCTTTGCTTGCCCAGTAGAAGCTTTTGTTTGCGGAGAGCCTCCCCCTGATGCATAGGAAACACTTGAATGCGAACCACCACCCGCTTTTACTAATTTTGTTATGTTATCAATTTTAGCATTGATCTGTTCAAACTCTGTTTTAGTTTCTAGAACATGCTCCTTTAATTTTGCGATATCTTTTTTTAACTCTTTTTGTTCGCCCAACACATTTTTTTGTGTTTCGATGAGTTCCATTATTTTATCAATAATATCCTCATAATACCTATCAAGCTTTTTTTCCAACGGATTTTGGGCTGACATCCTTTTTTCATTCCCTCATCCTAAGTGAGAGCTAATACAATTAACTGACATTCATAGCTATCGATAAGACATGTTAAAATCTGTAGAAGTCTGAAGGGGGAAAAATGACACTATCTGTATTTAAAAATATTATAGTTGTTGACGATGATCCTGATATTTTATCCCAAATGGAAAAAATATTTCAAA
>CAYSZE010000075.1:0-3610 GCA_964435255.1 uncultured Oligoflexia bacterium | reverse complement strand
CCAACATTTGATTGAGCATTCAGTAATTTTTCTCTAGCTTGAAACTCTTGTAAATTTTGAGTAGCAATCTCCATCATTTTATTGTCTAAAACAATTTGTAAATAATTTTGGATAATATCAATAGAAATAATTTGTTTTGCTCTTGCAAATGTTAATTCAGCAGAGTTTTTTTTGTGAATGTATGATTCCAAAATTGACCTATCAGAAAATCCATTAAATATATTGAATGTGCTAGACAAACTAAATGAACTAAATATTCCTGAGGTATTAACATAAGTTGGTGTAGTTGTAGTTAAATAATTTGTTCCTACACTATAATTATTATTAAATTGCAGCGCTAAATTGGGAAGATAGTTTCCATAACTTCTTAACACGTCAAAGCCACTTATTTCAATACTATTTTTTTGTCTTATTAAATCTAGTGAGTTTTGAATACCAATTTTTAAGCATTTTTCAAGATTAAGGTCAATTGGAGAGGCATTTTGATTTTTTGTTGAATATGATTTTAATTCTATTGATATCACAGGAGTGGAAAAAAATAGAGGCAAGCATTTTAGCAATATATTCAAATGTATTTTCCCACGTTGCAAAAAATCTTCTCCTAATTATAAAAGGGGTGTTGAGCGCACAACACTGCCCTCTTTTAAATTGATACCTGGGTTTACAATGAAACTTTCCTGTTCATTTATATTTCCAATAAATAGTATATTTTTCCCATCATTATTTAGTATTTGTATTTCTTTTAATTTGATAATATTATTTTCTCCGATTGCTGCAATTAACTTTTTTTCATTTTGAATTATTAGACATTCAACAGGTAATAAATAATTAGATTGAGTTTTGGAATGAATTTGAACTTTAACAAAACTTCCTGAAATTAATTTGTAATCTTTATTTGTAATATCTATTTCTGCTTGCATCATTTTTGTCTTAGGATCTAAATTATTAGTTATTCTTGTAATTTGAGCATTGAATTTCAAATTGTTATCTGTAGTAATAAACACTTTATCGTTTTTTTGTACTAAAGGTGCATTAATTTGATCGATGTAAACAGTAACTATTAATTTATCTATGTTCGATAAAGTGACAACAGGTAGCGCTGTATTTTGTGAGTTTTCAGCATTTTGTACAAGTGCTCCGACATCTGCATATCTGGCAGTAATAGTGCCATTAAAAGGAGCCTTAAGAATTTCATAACTCTTGAGAACTTTTTGAGTATTTAGTTGTGCCTTAGCAATTTCTGCATCAGAGACAGCTTGATCTTTTTCTTGTTCTGAGACTAAATTTTCTTTTCTTAATTCAGTAGCTCTTTTAGCAATTAAATGTTTATTTTTATAATTTGATAAAGCACCAAGATAAGCTTCATCTATAATTGGCGATTCAATGGTAGCAAGTATTTTCCCTTTTTTAACATAATCACCTTTGTCAACATAGACATTTTTAAGAAACCCGCTTATTTTTGCATAAATAGTCACGCTTTGAAAAGGACGTGTTTCTCCATTTAAAGAAATAATTTTCTCCGAATCTGATTTTTTGACTTTTACAACTTTTACAAGAGATCCTTTTTCACTTTCTCGTTGTTTTTCTAAATTAGCAGCTAGAATTTCATGATTTTTTTTGCTTAAGAAAAAAATAAAAATAATTAAGATAAGAAATAAGCAACTGAGGAAAAAAATTTTAAACTTTAATTCTTTATTAAATAAACTCATCTTATATTCTTTTCCTTTTTTAATTCTTCATCGAGGAGGTATTTTTGTGGCATTTTAATTCGTAGCAAAGAATAAATAATTGGTACAATAATTAATGTTACCGTTGTAGCGACGATCAAACCCCCAATGACACTTCTACCTAAAGGTGCTGTTTGTTCCCCTCCATCACCAAAAGCGAAAGCAGCAGGCAACATACCTATAATCATTGCTATTGCTGTCATCAGCACGGGACGTAAACGGGTTTTGGCTGCTTCAAGAGCTGCGTTTAAAGGGTTTAATCCTTTTTCAATTCTTAAGTCGTTTGCATAGCTAACTAATAAAATTGAATTCGATGATGCAATACCGACAGCCATAGTTGCACCCATGAAGGATTGAACATTAATTGTAGTACCAGTCAGAATAAGTATCCATAAAATCCCAGCTAAAGCACCAGGAACAGCAATCATAACAATAAAAGGATCAAGCCAAGATTGAAAAAGAACCGCCATAAGTAAGTAAACAAGAATTATTGCTAAAACAAGACCAAATCCTAAGGTTGAAAATGCTTCTTGCATAACTTTACCTTGCCCATTTATGGATATTTTTACTCCTTTTGGTAACTCACCTAATTTTTTTATTTGGACTTCAATGTCTTTAATAATTGAGCCGAGATCCCGTCCTTCAGGTGCAGCAAATATATCAAGGACTCTTTGAACATTTAAATGTGAGTTACCTGTCATTGTTTCAATTGTGTCAACAGTGCTTAGGTTTCTTAATGGGATAGTCTGTTGCACTTGCTGCACTTGATTCAGTTGATTCATAAAAGTAGAGGTGAGGTTGCTTTCTAAAATATTTCCATTACTTGTAATTGGAATATTTAATATGTCTGTTAAGTTAGAAATTTTATCGACAGGTGTTTTGACCACAACAGAATAGTTTACATTATTTATAGGATTTAAATAATATGATGGAGAGACTAGTGAACTAGATGATAATGATATCAATAAACTATTTGAAATATCTCTTTGACTTATACCTACTTGTGCTGCTTTTATACGATCAATATTTAAAAATAGGCCAGGATAATTTAACACTTGCTTTAAGGCTATGTCTTCTAGTCCTGGAATTAATTTAAGTTTTGGTAAAAGTTTTTTAGAAATATCAATAGATTTGTTTAAATCTTGAGACTCTATTTGAATGTCTATAGGTGCACTTAATCCAAAATTAAGAACTTGATTGATAATGTCTGCTGGTTGGAAAAAAGCCTCTGCTTCGGGAAAAGTAGAAGCTATCATTGTTCTAATTTTTTTCATGTAGATTTCACTTGCACTGTGTTTTTTTTGCAGAGAAATAAGAATTTCTGCATCCATGGGTCCAAAATTTTCTGATTGAACAAATGCTAAATTAAAACTGACAGGAATACCAATCATAGCATTGATCGTTTGTAATTCTGCAGAAGGTATTATTTCTTTTATTTTATTTTCAATAATTTTAACTTGCTTTTCAGTTTCTTCTAAGCGTGTGCCCGCTTTTGCACGATAATGTAACTTCATTATTCCAGCATCGGTTTTGGGAAAAAAGTCAGTACCAATAAGAAAAATAAGTGAAGTTGAAATAATTAAAAATATAAAAAAATTAATAAGAACAAAGTATTTATATTTTAAACAAAGACTTAATAAATTACCAAAATTATTTTGGAATTTTATAAATAAATAATTGAATTTATCTGAGAGAGATTTTTTAGAATTTTTAAGTTTATTTTCATTTTTAAGTAACATTTTAGCTAATAAAGGAACCAAAGTTCTTGATAAAATATAAGATGCCAACATTGCCGAGACTACAGCTAATGCTAAAGGAGCAAATAAATATTTAGCAGGGCCAGTTAATAAAATAATTGGAAAAAAAACAATACATATAACTAG
>CAYSZE010000074.1:0-11737 GCA_964435255.1 uncultured Oligoflexia bacterium | reverse complement strand
TTTCTTGCGGTTTAGGGTTGCTTGATTCAGTGTTTTTTTTACCATTATTATTGTTACCACATGCGGTTAATAATAATAATGATAACAAGTGCTTGGTCGTAAATAATTTCATTCTAACTCCAGCAGTTATTGAGCGGATTGATAAGAACCTTAACTAAAGCAAAATATAAGTTATAACTAATTAATAATATTGAGTAAAATTATTAATTGTATTTTATTATGATTAACAGTAAATTAATTACAAATCAATTAAATAATTTGCAAAAAATATGTAAAATGAATATGTACTTGTTTTAATTTATTTATAATTTAATTTATCAGCTATTTCTTGCCCGATATGGTAAAGCTTTATTTTTGAATTTTTCATTAATTCGTTTGCTGTAAAACCTGCATGTCCATCTTCTATAATGGTCATAATTTCAGTAAGTCCTAGTTTTGACTTTAGTTCTTGCTTATTTTTTGTTACATTACCAAATACACCTATTAATTTATGGTCATTTTTTAAAGCCAATTGCGATACCGTGCTAACAGCTTTGCCATAAAGAGTCAGATCATCAAGACTTCCTTCCCCACAGACAATTAAATCGGAACCAGAAAAACTAGGAGCTAAGGCAATTGCTTTAGCAATTTTTTTAGAGCCCATTTCAATTTTTAAATTTGGAAAAACTGCTGATAATCCAAGACAAATTCCGCCTCCAGCACCAGTAAAAGCATCTTCTAAGCGTGGGACTTGAGGAAAGTCGTGTTTTAACACGTTCCAAAAATGTAGTATTTGCTTTTCAATATAAGGAATTGTCGAGTCTTTTGCTCCTTTTTGTCTTAAAAATGAAGTTAATGTTACCCCTGGGCCTTTTGCAGGGGCATTAACGTCACATAGTGCATGAATACGACATTTTTTCATATAATCAGGTAAGTCTTCCTTTTGAAAAGAACGAATTTTAGACATATTCTCTATACAAGGTCGTAATCTGTGTCCTTGTTCATCATATGCTGACAAGCCAAAAGCGCTTGCTATACCCCAGCCAGCATCGGCAGTTAAAGTCCCGCCAATACATAACCAAACTTCTTGCGGTCTTAAAGGAAATGTCCGTTGTAATAACCGCCCAAAACCCCAAGTGTTGGATTCTAATAAAATTTCTTCTGTTGCCAGTGATTTTGCATTTCCTAAAACCTCTGCTGATTCCAGTACAGCAAGACGCCTTACATTTTGCCAATAAATATTTGCTTCGGTTGGTCTCCCAAGCAAATCGGAAACTTCAACACGCATAGATTCCATGCCAAGATGTGCAGCTATGAGAGAAGCACTTCCTTCTCCTCCATCTGCCATTGGTCTTTGAATGATTTCAATTTTAGGATTTCTATTTCGAATGCCATCTGCTACTAATTCGCAAACTTGCCGAGCGGTAAAGGTTCCTTTGAATTTGTCAAAGGCTAAGACAATTTTCATAATTTGCTCCTTACGCCCAAAGTTGTTCTAAAAAAAAGATATCACAACATTATACACTATAGACTAAAATTTGAGTTGTTCAAAAGTTACTCTAAATTGTGCATTGCTTTTATCAGTCCTCTTTGTTAAAGAAGCCTTAGCAGAGGTATTTGTTAATATTATGACAAGTTTCCTCTTTTTTAGATTAAATTCTTCTTTTGGGGTAATACAATGGATACGCAGCTTGATGCAAAGCAAATGGAAATGAAGTTAATTAAGATCGTAGCGGAAAAGTTGAATATAGAGGAAAAAAACATAACGACAGCTTCTCGCTTTCAAGAGGATCTTGGTGCTGACTCCTTAGACATAGTTGAGCTTCTTATGGAGATTGAAGAAGTATTTGGAGTAAATATTTCTGATGAAGAGTCTGAACGCCTTAAAACTGTTGGCGACGCAATTAAATTCATTGTTGCGAAGCTTTAAAAGATGAATGTTTAGAAAGGCACCATTTTGGTGCCTTTTTTTTTGTTTTGAATTTCTGATTTTCGTAGTTTTTGTCATCCAAAACATAAAAAGGAAAGAACATGAAAATAGCAATAGCAGCTGACCATGCTGGTAGAGAACTTAAAAGTTATGTCATCGATTTTTTAACTCTCACAAATCATCAGGTGCTTGATTATGGGGTTGCAGCAGATTCTTCCGCTTCAGTTGATTATCCTGACTATGCAGATATTGTAGCTTCGGAAGTGTCTACGGGCCGGTGTGATCGGGGTATTTTAATTTGTGGTACAGGCATAGGAATGTGTATTACAGCAAATAAATTTCCAGGTGTGCGTGCTGCAGTTGTGAACGATGAATTTACAGCAAGAATGAGTAGAGCACATAATGATTCGAATATTATGTGTTTAGGATCACGAATTGTGAATTACCAACGAGCGATCGATTTTGTAAAAATTTGGTTGGCTGCAGAATGTGAAGAAGGTCGACATAGAAGCCGTATTAGTAAAGTAACAGCAATTGAAAAGAGGTTATCGCAATGAATCAATTTCTTTCTTTAGAACGAGCTGATTTAATAAAAACTGATCCTGAAATTGCGGCGCTTTTTGCTAAAGAAAGTCAGCGTTTAAATGAAGGACTTGAATTAATAGCATCAGAAAATGTAGCCAGTCCAGCAGTTTTAGCAGCTTTAAGTAGCGTATTATCTAATAAATATGCAGAAGGTTACCCTGGACGGCGTTATTATGGTGGTTGTGAATTTAATGACCAAGTTGAACAAATAGCAATTGATCGTGTGAAAAAAATATATGGCGCAGAGCATGCTAATGTGCAGGCTCACAGTGGGGCGCAAGCAAATCAGGCTGTTTTTTTAGCAGTCTTAAAACCAGGCGATACTTTTTTAGGGATGAACTTATCGCATGGCGGACATTTAACTCATGGATCTCCAGTGAACATCTCAGGGATGTATTATAAGGCAGAAGCTTATGGTGTTGATGAACGTGGTTTTATAAATTATGAAGAAGTCGCTAGAAAAGCACATGAATGTAAGCCAAAGTTGATTATAGCAGGCGCAAGTGCTTATCCAAGAATAATTGACTTTGCTAAATTTAAAAAAATTGCAGATGAAGTTGGCGCTTTATTTATGGTTGATATGGCGCATATTGCAGGATTAGTAGCTGGTGGACAACACCAAAGTCCTATTCCATTTGCTGATTTTGTGACCACGACGACTCATAAAACTCTCAGAGGTCCTAGAGGTGGCGTTGTTTTGTGTAAAGAAACTTATGCTAAAGCAATTGATAAAGCTATTTTCCCAGGGTTACAAGGTGGTCCATTAATGCATGTTATTGGTGCAAAAGCGGTTGCCTTTGGAGAAGCTTTAAACCCTTCTTTTAAAGCTTATGCAGAACAAATTGTGGTGAATGCTAGAGTCTTAGCTGAAACCTTATTGGAAAATGGAGTCGAACTTGTCTCTGGTGGTACTGATAACCATTTAATATTAATTGATTTAAAAAAATCGCCGTTAAGTGGAAAAGATGCAGAAGAGAGACTTGCGAAAATTGACATTACAGTAAATAAAAATAGTGTGCCAAATGATCCGCGCAAACCTATGGTCACAAGCGGTGTGCGTATTGGGACGCCAGCTGTTACGACTAGAGGTTTAATTGCAGAAGACATGATAATTTTAGGAACAGCTATAGCTTATGCATTGAAGAATGACGATTCTCTATTAACAAAAGCTAAAGAAATGGTTGCGGGCTTGTGCAAGAAATACCCTTTGTATAATAATTCTCTTCAAAATAAAGGTTATGTTTCACCTCATTTAGGATAGTTTTTTATATGAAGTGTCTGCAATGCCAAAACCCTGAAAGTAAAGTGCTTGAAAGTCGGGAAAGCAGAGATGGTAGAACAGTTAGAAGACGAAGAGAATGCGTTTGCTGCGGATATCGTTTCACAACATTTGAGCGTTCGGAAGAGCAGCCTCTATATGTGATCAAACGTGATGGGACAAGGGAGCTTTTTAGTAGGGAAAAACTGTTAAAAAGCATGGGGATTGCTTGCCAAAAACGTTCAGTCAGTTCTAAAAGCCTAGATGCTATTACGGACTGGGTAGAAAGTGTTTGCTATTCATCTGAAGAAAGAGAAATGACTTCTTATAAAATAGGTGAACTTGTTTTAGAAGCCTTGCTCAAATTAGACCCCGTTGCCTATGTGCGGTTTGCCTCAGTTTATCGCGCATTTTCAAGTCCAGAAGATTTTGTTTGTGAATTAAAAATGCTTACTGAAAAAGCACAAAATAAGAATAATTTTAAGATTGATCTTGAAAAAGAAAATTGAACTGAATATTTTTAATATACAGATTTTTTAATTACTGGAGTTTTTATGTTTACTGGAATTGTTCGTGATTTAGGTAAAATTGAAGGTCGCATTTCTAATAAAAACTCTTTAAAATTAACAATATCTACTCATTTAGACCAATCTTTTTTTGCATTAGGTGCAAGTGTCGCATGTAATGGCTGTTGTTTAACAGTAGTAGAATCTTATAAAAAAGAACAAAAGAATTTTTTTACAGTTGAAGTAGGTTATCAAAGTTTATTGCTCACAAATTTTTCGAACTTGCATGAAGGTGATTTCATTAATTTAGAACCAGCTTTACGCATGGGAGATTCCTTGGGAGGACATCATGTCACAGGTCATGTTGATGTTTTGTGTGCGGTTACAGTTTTTGAAAAAGTCGATGCCGATTTTTGGCGGCTTAAAATTCGCATTCCAAGTGAATATGTGCAGTGGATTGTGCCAAAGGGAAGTATTGCTGTTGCAGGAATTAGCTTAACTATTGCGCAAGTAGAGTATTTTACAGATGAAAGTGCAGAAATAGAGATTATGATTATTCCTCATACCTATAAAAATACTATTTTGCAAAATTATAGAGCAAATATGAGTATTGAAATTGAGTTTGATCAAGCTATTAAGACTGTTGCTTCTATTGTGAAAAATATGTTACCAAGTTATATTCAAGCGCGTAAATAACGGCTTTAACAATTCGGGAAAATTATACTCATTATGTCATTTGATCTGCAAAAAAATAATGTTGCGGTTCATTCTTCTCGCCTTACTCCAGAATTCAGAAAAATTTTCTATTCAGAGTCTGGTAAAACTCATTTGAAGCAAATTAAAATGTTGCCGCAAATGCAAGAGGCAGAGGAGTGTGCAGAAGCGCTCTTAGAACGGACCAAAGAGGATTCTCTTTTAATTTCCGATTCTAAAATTTATGCATTAAAAAAGAGATTATTGGCACCAGCTTGGTGGGTTGAAGGTATTTTGCTAAGCCTTGGGGCAAAGGAAGCATGGTTTCATTCTTTAATATCGAAACGATTAGGGAAAATGATCACTGCTCCCGCTAAAATCAATGCAAAAAATTTAGTGCTTTTGTTTGGTATTTGGCATGAAGCTCTATCACGGATATTTTCACTTAAAAATGATAACTTGACCATAAGATTTCAAATCAATAAGTATCTATCAGGTACACAAAAAGATGTTCTTGAAGCCTGTAAACAGTTAGAAGAAATTTGGGTGACCCCTTATAATTTATATGAAGTAAAACCAGCAAAAAAGAATAAACAGCTGTCGTTAAGTAAATCGGGAAGTTATTCTTTAATACAACATGCGCAAATTGAAAATGATGTAGATGGCATCTGGCTATCTATGACGTTATCTCAACCCATTCAATCATATTATATGATGAATAAAGCGAATTTAAATCATTTATCTGTTAAAGCTTCTTTTATAAGTATTAATCCTGTTGTTATTCAATCTATGGGAAGTAAAGCAAGTATAAAAAAAATATTAAATTATCTTTTCTTAGAGTTTTCTAAACAAGAAGGTATTGAGTATAATATAAATAATTGGAGTTCTATTCCAATTGATACAAAGAATATTTGTAGTTTTCATAAAGAAATTCTACTTAATGTTCCTGCTTTATATGATCATGGTGTGTTAGGCTGGAATATTGCTGCACCAAATATTAAAGTCTCAGATTTAAAGAATAAATTGTTAGAAAAAGCACACGATTCTTTAGAAAATCAAAAAAGCTCAATTGTTTATTGCTGGCAAATGTCCGAACAAGCAAAGGAAGCTTCTGAATTAGAACAAGCAATTAGCGAAAAATTAATGTCACTTTCAACAGAAAATGACTATCATAGATCAACTTTTATTGTCCCAATTTCGCGGTTAAATAAAAGCGAAACTTTGTTTCCTGAACCCCCTCCAGATCAATTGACAAAAATAAGAAAAGAAAAAGCTTTAAAAGCTGAGAAACAAGAAAAATTAGAGAAGAAAGTTGAAATAAAAAAGGAACCTGCGGCTAAAAAAGTAGCTAAGAAAGATATCTCAAATACGTTATTTGACTCATCACTCACGCCAAAAAATGAAAAAATAGTTGAGTATATTGATACAAGGAAATTAAATAAAGTAACGAAAGAAGAAAAAATTGGAAGTAAAAAAGAAATTGTTAAAAAGAAAGAACTTTCAATTAAGCAGTCATTGTCAGATAATGATTTTATTGTCTTAGTCTCTGAATTTTATGAGTCTTTAAAACCACTGCAAAAAAAAGCTTTTGAAAGGGAAAGGGCAGGCATGAATCCAGAGCAATTTCGTCTTTATATGACTCCCATTTTAAAGCGCAAAAATAATAAATTACTTAAATAATTCTAATTTTAATGTTAATAGATGAATAAGTTACTTTTATTTGGTTACTTATTCATTTTTTTTGTGACTTGGCGCATGATGTCTAAAATGCGGTTTTTAGCGGTAGGAAAACTTTCTTTTTCTAATAATGTAAATTCATCATTAGAAAATTTACTCAGAACCCAGTTTGTCACAGCTCCTTTATGTTCAGGTTTGCCAATACCAACTTTAACCCGATGAAATAGATCTGTACCAGTACGTTCTAGAATATGGCGGATACCATTATGCCCACCATTTCCACCCCCAAATCTGGTTTTTACAGCGCCATGGGGCTGGTCTAAATCGTCAAAAACAATAATGAGCTGTTGTGATTCTAGTTTAAAAAAAGTCATTGCTTGCTGGACACTGTTACCAGATAAATTCATGTATTCCTGTGGTTTCATTAGAAAAACATCATAACCTTGCCAGTTTGTCCGTGCTGTCAATGCTCCAAACTTTTGTTGGGATAAAAAAACACCAGCTTCAGTTGCTATTTGGTCTAGCAACATAAAGCCGATGTTATGGCGTGTATTTTCGTAATTATACCCAGGGTTACCTAGGCCAACTATAATAAACACGAAAGCTTAAATTTTAACTAAGGACGCTAGAGCAAGATTTTGGCCTTTTCCTGTGCGTACAACGATGTTTTTATCTAAAGAGATATCGTGTAGGTGGACAGACTCATCAGCCTTAAGATTGCTTACGTCAACGTCTATAGCACTTGGAATACTAGCTAATGGAGCTTTTACTTCAAGATAGCGCGTACGAATGCTAAAAGAACCTTCTTTTTCTTGTTCACGAGTCAAACCAATGAAGTTAAGCGGCACGTGAATGCGTACTTTATCGTTTGCTTCGACTTCTTGAAAGTCAAAGTGGATTGGTTTGTCATTCAAGGGGTCAACTTGAACTTCACGCATAAGAACAGTCTTTTCAGCTCCGTCTATAACAAGTTTTAGCACAGAAGAACGAGTGTGTCCTTTGGGAAGGTCGGAAACGGCGATTTCAATTTTAGTTGAAACACCTTTTTTGTAAAGGATTCCAGGTACAAGCCCGCTTTGGCGTTGCTTGCGAACGGTTCCTCTAGAAGCATCACCACGTTTATGTGCGTGGATTGTGATTGTTTCTATTGTCATAGGGATAACTCCTAATAAGGTCAATACCATAGGATTTATGGTAAAGGAATTCCATATATCAAAAAATCAGCTAGAGCAATAGAAGGTTTTTAAGCTGTGAAAAAAAAGATTGCAAGGAAGGAAAAGAACATTTAAGTTAGGGGCAATTTAAACAGAGCCTTTTATTGACTTTTTTTATGTTTGAATTAAAGACAAAATGGTTTGATTTTTATTACTTTCTTCGTTTATAACTTCACTTCTATGTGTTTATTTGGTCGTTAGTTTAACGTTAACTATGGAGTTTCCAATGAAATTATCTAAGATTTTTCTTGCATCATCTGTTATTTCCTTAGTGGTTGTTGCTGCTGGCTGTAACAGTACTAAAAAAACTGATTCCGCTGAAAAGCCAAAACCAGTTGAAGTTACTTCTGAGCCAGCTGCAAAAGTTGCGACAGAAAATCCAGAATCAAACTTTAAAACAGTTTATTTTGATTTCAACAAATATGACATTCGTGCTGATCAAAAAGAAGATGCAATGCAAATTGCAGAAGTGTTAAAGACTTCTCCAACCATCCAAATTCAAATTCAAGGAAACACTGATGATCGTGGTTCTACTGAATATAATATGGCTCTTGGTCAAAGACGTGCGCAGTCACTTAAAAACTTTTTAATTGCAAATGGTGTACAAAATACTATTGAAACCATTAGCTATGGTAAAGAACGTCCTGTAGCGCAAGGACAATCAGAAGAAGCTTGGGCAAAAAACCGTCGTGATGACGTTGTAAGAATGAAATAAGTTCTTTTTACCAAGGTATTTTTTACTAAAGCTGTAATTATTATTACAGCTTTTTTTATTTCTTATTTTGTTTTATATTTTCCTCTAATGATATCACAATATCTTTTAAAGTTAATTTACTGCCGACAAGCAGCGTTTGGATTCCGAGAGTGTGGGCTGGAAGATCATAATAAGGATCATTACCTATCATGACTGTTCTTTCTGGAATAGCACCTATTTTTTTTAAAGTATCATTAAAAAAATTGGTATGTGGTTTAGTTGTTTTCATGACATCCCATGAAGTGACTAAGTCGAAATCATGCAGGTATAAGTCGCTTGCTTTTAGGCGTAATTCAATTTCACGTCTACCAAAAACAGCATTTGTCGCTAAAGTGATATGACGATTTGAAGTATGCAATAAATCAATTAATTTTCTGGCATAGGGATCTGAGTGTAAAAATAAACAGATAAAAGGATAGTCTGAATCAAAAAATTTACTAACGAAACGTTCAATTTTTTTTCGATTTGTGTTTAATTCTGTAGCTAAAGTTTCAAAAAAAGCTTCTTCATTGGAGGCAAAAGAATGCGATGATAATAATATTTCTTTGGTTTTTTGGGCAGCTTTAAGAAGTTGTGAGATAGAACCAAAGCTTCTCATTCTAAAAAGGACACCTAGAGCAAATAAGTTGTGAAATAAAGCTCCTGGTTGATTAATTAATGTACCATCCATGTCTAATAAAACATGTGTTTTATCATTCCACCAATCACCAGAAATTGTAATTTTATTTCTAATCCGCTTAAGTTCTGAAGATTTTTCTTGAACTTTAGAGAGTTCTTGTTTTTTTTTCATTTAAAATTACCTGCGGAAAAATAAAGAACACATTATTCACTTCAAGATAAGAATATTCCTTTTTAATTTGAATTAGTCAATTCTTTAACAAGCTAAGCCAACAGGACTTGTGTTATTTTTAGAACCAACTGTAATAAAAATTTCTTCAATCATTTTTTGTTCAAATGTATTTGTCGGAAAAATGTGAAAAATTTGCGACAAAGACTCTTTGGTAGCACTGTTAAGTTGTCCAGCTCTTTCTAGACCTTTAATTAAAAAGTACAAGCTTTGAATTGAAGCATTGGTACTTATATTATTTTGCATTTTTTCAATACCAGCGCTAAATTGTCCTTGTGTGACTAAAATGTAACCGTGTAAAACTTTTGTGTCATGAGGTACTTTTTGAATGTTGTCGTAGGAGTCTATGGCAGCTTCCAATAATGTTTGTGCCTTTTTAAAATCGGTACCTTTCATAATTATGCTTAGAGCTTCAAGCTCAAATAACTTATGTTTCGTTATTTTTGATGATGAACTTTGATTATTTTTAGCAATTAATAACCACTCATCAACTAGTGGCCAGTTACCTGTTAAGCTATATATTTGAGCAATAGATGCTGAAAGAATACCGAAATTAATATCTTTATTCCCTTTGTGCTTTAGTAAAAGTAATTCTTGCACTGAAATTCTAGAATTATAACTTGCACCTGCTTTTGCAATAAATTGTAAAAGACTTTCTGAAATTTTATCGCTTATAAGAATAGCGCATTTAGCTAAATTCCAAGCAAATTCAGAATAGTTATTTTGCAAGCAATCTAAACCAAATTTAATAATTTTTTCTAATAATTGTTCACGTTGGTTGGGAAATTCTACATTGTTTTGGAGTATGTATTCTTCTAAATTCTTTATTATGGAATCGCTTTCTTTTAAAAAATTACTACTGTTTAAATTCAAAGAAGCTCTTAAAATTAATATTAAATATGAATTATTCCAAGGGTCATTAAGTAACGACTTTTGAATTTCATCAGATGCGCTTTGATATTCACCTTCAGAGTAGAAAGTAGCGGCTATACTCCAATGCATTTCATTGGATTGTTGCTCCGACAGAGACGCATTCTGTAAACTTTCTTGTGCAATTTCACGCGCTGTATTATAATCACGAATTTTTAATAAAAAGAATATATATCTTAATATTCCATCAGAATTATAAAAATCGGCATTGTACATATATTGAAAGAATTTTTTAGCTTCTTTAAAGTTTCCAATTCTTGAATGAATTTCTCCTAAGTAATAATGTATTTCAGGGTCGAATTGGTATATATTATTAATCTCTTCCAATTGTTGTAATACAATTTCTTTTGGTAACTCACTAGCAATCGCTTCTCTTATTTTATTTTTTAGTAGCATGTAATTGTTAATATCAATATTAGCAATTTTAAGGCCACATAATAAGATGCAGAATCTTATTTCAGGGCTACCATTTAAATTTTTATAGGCAACTTTCAAACATTCCATTAAGCCTTCGGATGGAGATGCGCTAACACATAAAGAAGCCGTTTGCATAACGAGTTCGGGTGGAGAGTCTTTTGAAATTAATACAGCAAAGTAACAAATTCTAGCCACAGGTTTTAAACCATATTCATCACATAATTGTGCAATAAAATATATTTGATTCATATCGCGCGGCGATTTTTTACATGCAATAACTATATTTTCTACTTCTGCACGGCAAGCTTCAGAAGCAGGAATATTGTTAGCCATTTTGTAAGCTTGCATTGCACCAAGTAAACAAAGTATTTCTATTTCAACAGGAACTTCGCCATACTGTTTTTGTAACCAATCAGCTAAACTTTTTAAAGCATTTATCGCATTTTTGTGATCATTCATTTTTATGAATTCGTGATACAAAGCGGTGTGTGTTTCAAAATGCCCGTGGACTAAATATTTATCTAATGCTTCAAATCTTTCTGCATAGTTTGTAGTGGGATCAGAAATGGCTCCAATTTGTTGTAATTCAGTCAGAGTTGCCAAAACACTCATGGAATCATTTTTTAATTTGAACGCTTGTTTCCAATTTTCAATAGCTTCCGTAACTCTCCCGACACTTTCTGAAGCACAACCACAGATATACCAAGCGGCATAGTTTTCAGGATAATTCTTTTTATATTCAAGTGCCTTTTGAAAATAGTCTTCTTTCAGCTGGTTTTTACTTGAATCAAGTTCTTTATTATCGTTTGTAAAACTTTGCGATTCTAATTGTTTATCTTCGGGGAAATAGTCATCAGGGATATCAAGTGGTCTATTAATTCTGACTTTTTTATTAGAAAGAATATGAATGAGAGGCGCTTTATGCTGCATTGGATTTTCTGATTCAC
>CAYSZE010000073.1:0-5616 GCA_964435255.1 uncultured Oligoflexia bacterium | reverse complement strand
TGATGAATCAAGAGGGTTTCTGCTCAGTCGGGCTAAATCCCTTTTTTTCATCGGTACCTCCCAAGTATAACATGACACAAATATGTATACAAGGCAAATTTTGTATACATATTTGTGTCAGACAATCTTTGCTCTTATAACAACAATTCCCTTCTTTTAATTGTATTATAAACATTTAAAGTCACGTAAAAATCCACACAACATAATGGGAGTTATCATAACTCAACTTATTTGACGCATATTATTGCATTTTTCTGCCCCCCTAGACCTGTTACCTTAATCAAAATTTTTTACTTGCTCTTCCTACAGTCGATGGACTGTAGGAAGTAGGAATTAGCGCACGCATGACAAATGACGTGCGGTTGCAGCGTGCGGCTCAACGCTTTGAGAAGCTGGACACCTCTAAAAAGTGTAATACAAAGGTATAACAAAAATCGAAGTGTATGCTTTATGAATAAAGGATTTAGTAATTTTATGTATAACACTTTGTATGACAATGTATACCCAGATGTTTTTTATCATATTTAAATTACTAGATTATTTGCTTTTTGCGTATCACATTTAGTGCGTAGGGTGTGTGTTAAATAAAACAGGAAGTGGGGTCTGAGGGGAGACGGAAAGTCTCCCCTGCTTTGTTGTTTCCATAGGATCTAACCAAATAATCAAATTACATGAAATTATAGTTTTTATTCTTAAAATCATTTAATGTTCAAATGTTTCCAATGCTTCATAAAGTCATTTTAATATTAAATAGAAAGAAAGGTATGATATGCAATTGAAAGAATTGGTAAAACAAATGAGGTTAGATGCAGGTCTTACAGAACGAAAAGCGGCTGATATAATAAGAAAGAAAGCTGAGATATGGAAAAGTTGGGAAATGGGGAAAAGAAGACCTAGTTTAGAAGATTTGAGAATATTTTGTGAAGAAACACAGCAAGATTTTAGCGAAGTAAAAAGAAAATACGCAGACACATTTGTTGAAAATAAATTAAAACATCATATATCAAGTAATAACGCAAAAGAGTCTGAAGATGTTTTCTTTATTGCTGACAAGATTACAAATGATATTTTATTTGAAAAAAATGAAACTCGTTTCTCTTCAAAATTTTGTAAACTAGAGCACATAGATGGGAGTATTTTAATTACAAGATGGGGAAGTAATTTTAAATTTCCTAACACAAAATGTGATGCCAATATTCAATTAGTTAATCTATTTAAGCCTAAACTCTTGAATGGAATTGAAATTAAAAAACAAATTATTATATTTTTGTATAAATGCAAGGAATTAGGACTTGAATTAAATTATGGGATTTTTAAAGCAAATTCTCATTAAAAAAATAGGTAGCTGGAGTCGATTTTTTAAGAACGTAATTTATTATTGCTGACGTCACAATATTATCCTTTTAAAATAAGAATAAATACACAAATAAAAAGAAAAATGACGTCACTTTTTTCAAGAAAAGAGCTTTGACGTCACACATGACAGCATCATGATGTCAGAATAAACCTAGTAAAATTAATTGATTGATTATAAAAAGACATCATGATGCTGTCATGTGTGACATCAGTTTTTAAAACTCATGATATTCATATTTATCAAGCATTAATTAAATTCGTTTTTCCGCCACTTTGTGGCGTAGTGTGTGGATACTCTGCCGCATTTTTTAGCGGCGAGTTTTTTTCATTTTCCTTACAACCCTAGAATGGATTTTTACGGTATCAGTTCAATTTTTGGCGGCTGTTAAGGGGTGGGAGTTCTCTCACTTTCCTTGGCTGCGACTTCAAATTTTGCAACTTCGCCTCACGGTGAGCATTCTCCGTTAGAGTCTGAGTGGGGCAAGCCCCACACCCCATCTCCAAAAAGAAAAGATGTCTTTTTTTTAGCAATAAGTGGGCTTTGGTATACAAACTCGGGGATTCTCGCAACAAACCTTAGATCCAACAAGTCTAAGCTCTCATTGGCATTCCATTGGCATGTTGCCTTCTATTTCAGCAGTTGGTTATCATGGAGGCATATTTGGGAGGTCATCATGAAATCTAATCAGGCTATCAATGATAGCGCAAACTGGATATCACTTACAGCAGCGGCAAAAATATCTGAAACGAGTATAAGCACAGTTAGGCGGTGGTGCGATAGTGATGTTGTTGAAAGCAAAAGAAATGGAAACGTGAGAAGTGTTAGCAAAAATAGCCTGTTGTATTACCTCTCAATGAAATCCCAGCAAAATGGCAATGATAACCCAAACAAAACTGAGAGTGTCCTAGCAACATCCCAACAACATCTCAATGATAAGAAGTTTGAAGAGCACTTGATAAGCTCATTGGAAGCAGAAAGAAGAATTTCAGCCGAATTAAGGGAACAAAATAAATATTTACAGAACGAGCTGATGAAAATTACAAAAGAAATGCACGCCTTTATAAATAACGAAACAGGTATGTTTAATTTTGGAAAATTAAAAGATGCTTTTTTCTCAAAAAAGAAATAAAAACTTTATGACTCAAACATCATCTAACTAAAAAAACGAGCTAAAAACACCGTTAAAATAGTTTTTAAAAGTTTTCTTTTATTTTAAAGAATAAGTTTAATTTTTAGAGCTGATTTTGTGAAAGAATTAAATTAATTTGCTCTAATTCTAAGCTTAATTTTTTGATTTTAAGTTGGCTTACTTCAATTAATTTAGAATAAAACTCATGGTATTTTGCGAAAACTTCACTTGATATTTTTTCCTCATTATTTTTGATTTGGGTTTTTTCAAAAATAATACTTGACTCAATAATGGCTTTATTTATTTCAATCTCTAATAAATCTTTTTTATTATTCATTCATAAACTCCTATTCTTTATGATCATCCAGATTACTATTATATTGCTTAATTAAATTAATTGGAACACTTAAATCATCGACGAAATCATCATCATAATCTTCAATTTTATTAAAATATACAGAAATTACTATTGAAATCAGCACTAGAAAAAATAATACTTTCTTTTTATTATTAATACAGAAGAAGTATATTTTTTCAAAATTACAAAATATTATATATGCAATCAATAAGATTAAAGTAAAAACACAAGCTAATACTAATATTTCAACAGGCATCATACCCCCCTGCAAAATTTTTTATATGTTACCCAAGCAGTGAATCCTTGCTTTTTAAGCACAACTAAAGCGCATTTGGTATTGTTCTTTACATCCAAAAGTTCTTTATCTTTCATACCGCACCAGCGTTTCCATATTTGATTGATTTGAAATAATCCAACATCAAAGGTTTTATTTCTATTGTAGTTATATGCTAAAGGATTAAACCTTGACTCATGGTGAGCAATACACCACATTTTATCAATCGAACTATCAGGGAAATTATGATATAAAAGTATTTCCTTAAATTGCTGATAAGATACTTTACTACTAGAAGGAATGAATCTTTTAATTAGTATATTATTTTTTTTCTTAACTGATTTTAGAGTTTCTTTCTTAGAAAATAATTTCTTATTTTTAGCTAATATATCAACTTTAGGCTTTACCGTGTAGCTGTTAAAATCTATTTTATTTTCATTGCTAAAAAACTCACAATAAGCATAATTACTATGTATTTATATAATGTAAATAAATAATAATTTTAACATTCTCATAATTACCACACAGAATCCTTAGTAAATAGAACACGAACAACCACACGACCAGGAATTGAAATTTGCGTGCCAGAGCGAGCAAAAGAGGCTGCAATTTGTTGTCCCATATTTGTAATTGCACCGCTTAAAGCTTGATAAAGTGCATTAGAGGCAGATTGATCTACGGTTGTCCCTAATTGTGTTGCTGATGTTGTTACTTTAGATAATGACATACCTGCAAGAAATGTTGTTGCTGCTGTTGTAACAATTTGCCATCCTGTATTCGAATATACATCACCACGAAGAGCAGAAGCCCCCGTAATATCCTCTAACTGTGCCGCACAAGGAATTGATTTATCATTATTTCGTCTACTGGCACATGAAACTATTTGGCCTTCTATACCGTCTTGAGTCCCATTCAATTTCATTTTTAATAGTAATGTAACGCCTTCTGGAAACTTCTTTTTATCAAATGGCGCACCAATAACAGATGCTGATGCGTATGTTTCGCCTGAACTTGTAATCGTTTTAGCTTCATTTAAAACAGCTAATACAGTAGTCCCTGCTTTGATTTGATTTTCTGCACCACCAATTGAAATATTTCTACTACTCAAAGACTCGAGTTTTCCGCTTGTTGCAACTAAAAGTCCTAGTGGCGAATCGTCATCATATTTTGCATTCTTAGATTCAGATTTTACTGTGTTTTTATTATTATCATCACTCGGTATTTTTAAATTATTTAACTTTGCATCAGAAATTTTTGCAGAGCCATCAACAGTATTATCGCTCAAACTGGGTTTTGTATTGCTGGTTATTACTTGAGAAACTTGCTCAACTTTGTTTTTATAATTATCTGGTAATTTGCATTTACCTAAAGCATTATCATACTCAGTACATTTATTATCTGGAATTTCTTTTTTCATTTCAGTGCTACTAATTGGTAAAATGGACGCTTTTGAATCCTTTGTATCAACTGGAGGAGCTGAAGTAACTTCTTCTTTTTTACGATCTGGCAACCCAATTGGATTACCAGCTTCAGCGAGTAATTGCTGGGTTTTTTCGTCTGAAATCATATCTTTTTTTATTTTTGGACTGTTATTTAACGCTTTAACTCGTTCAATTGAAGACAATTGATCCATTTTTTTTTGTGAAGATTCAGGCAACACTGGCGATGATCCAAGCATGGAAATTCCCACGCCAGTAGCTACTATTCCAGAAAGAATGACTACAGGAAGAATTAATTTTTTAGATAATAATTTCATTTTTATGACCTCATTATAATTTTTTAACTTCTTTAAAATCATATAAATCCAAAATCGAATTATTTAACTCATTACTTTTTTGTTCTTTGATAATAGGCTCTTTTTTCTCAACTTGTTTTAATTGATTTTCTTTAATAATAGGCTCTTTTTTATTTTCAACTTTATGTTTATCAGAATTGACTGTATTTTTAGCGAATTTATTAATATCAATATAAGCAAGTTGATCTATTTGTTTATCTGTTAAAATTTGACTGCCACGACTAGTTTTTAAAGTGGGACGATCTAATAAATGCACAATCAGATGAGTATATTTCGGCTCAACTATTTTAACAGCAACAATACGCCAAGCATAACTCGCATTAGTAATTGTGTCAGGATTAGAAATTCTGACTTTACAATTAATGACAAGGCTGGACATCTTCAACATTTGAGATGTGCTTAACTTGATAATTTGGTCTGGATTAACAGTAATTGTAACAGCAGAATAGCTTTCTACATTATCATTTAAATTTGATGACGATGTGCTTGCACTTGAATTTTTTTTATCTGAATAAACAAAAGAAATAAGATTATTTGCTGACTCGCAAATGGCTATTTCATTTGGGAATTGTAATATTGTTGGCCTGCCTGGAGTTATATTAACAACTGGAGGATATTTAGGATTTAAATACATTTTTACTGTAGGATTTTCTGAAATTTCAGGAAATCCTGATACCAGTTCCCCTTCTGTCTCAACATCATG
>CAYSZE010000072.1:0-3614 GCA_964435255.1 uncultured Oligoflexia bacterium | reverse complement strand
CAGGTAAACACCCTACCGTGTTAATGACGCATGGAACTTCGCGCGATAAATCATTAATTAAACAACAGTCAGCAATGTATTATTATGCGCAAGCACAATTTTTTGCACGTAGAGGATTTGCTGTTGCTTTTGTAATGAGACATGGTTTTGGCAGATCTGGTGGTGGTGGGGATCTTTACTTGACTTCTGATTGTAATAATCCTGGTTTTCTAACCACGACAAAAGCGTCGATCAAAGATTTAAGCCAAGCATTAAATTACTTAGCTACTTTAAGCCAATTTGATACAACACAAACAGTTCTTGTTGGTGTTTCTACTGGTGGAATGGCAATTACGGGATTTACAGCTTTTCCAAATGATAATAAAGAAACAAAGTTGATAGCTGCTATTAATTTTGCTGGGGGGCATGGTTCTATTGGTAATGGAAGAATTTGTGGAGGAGAAAGTCGGCTTATTCAATTAGCAGCAGACTTAGGTAAAACATCTCGCGTTCCGATGTTATGGATTTATGCTAAAAATGATCAATACTTTGGCCCTGAATTAGCTAAAAATATGTTTACCGCATTTAATGCAGCAGGCGGACAAGCAAAATTTGTAACACCTGAAGCATTTGGTGAAGATGGGCATTCGTATTTTAAAGGTGGGATGGATTTATGGGAAAATACTGTTGATAATTTTTTAAAGGAACAGAAAATAGCAACGCTTTCTCCTTTGCTTGAAAAAGAACCTGTTGGGAAAAAAGATATGCCAGCTCAATTGGCAAAACGTAATGAAAAAGCTTATCAAGATTATTTGCTAGTTGCTCCGCATAAAGCTTTCGCTATTTCTAAATCGGGAAGTTTTGGTAAAAGTGCGTATCAATTTTCTAAAGAAGAAGCAGAAGAATTAGCTCTTAGTAATTGCAAAAAATTTAGTAATGGCAGCCCTTGTGAAATATATGACTCAAATTAAAATATATTATTAATTATATTATAGGTAAATTATTTAAATAAAAAAAGGAGTTACTTTAAATTTGTAACTCCTTTTTATTACTAAATAAGTATTTAACTATTAGCCTTTTGTAGCAGCTGCAACGGTTGCAGCAACAGAAATGCTTAAATATGAGTCAAAATAAAAATTCAGAAAAGTACAGTAAAAACAGAATAACATCAAATGAATGGCATCAAAAATGGTTAGATCGTGAGAATTTTCAAGATTTAGCAAAAATAGGAGGAGATATTTAAAAAAAAACTGTTACCACAGAAGAGATGTTATTAAAGAAGTGAAAGAAAATTTCCCGAAAGAAGCTTCACAACTTCTGAATAAAGGCAAAGAGGAAATTTTAAAAGGTCCGAGTCAAGAAGTTGTAAAATATATTGTCTTTTGGAATTGAAAGTTTTTTTCAGTTGCAAGACAACATAGGATTGAATTTTCTATTTGATTTAGAAAAAATGAAGAAGAATTTCATAAAGATGAGTATAAGAAGATAAGAAACAAGAAATTTAATAATTAACTTTTTTTTTCTATTTTAGTAAATAAAAATTTTCTTTATCACTTAACTAGGGTATTTGTATAGGAGCGCTAATTTTAAACTGGATTGATCATGCTTACAAACTTGCCAAGAACTTGTTTAGCGCTCGCTGTTAATTTTTAAAGATTTTATTTATAATAAGGTGCAAGACCATAAAAAGGTTGAATTAGACTTCCCCATTCACCTTCAAAATGAATATGATTCTTTTGTGCCTGAGCAGTCTTCGCAATTGCAATCAGCGAATGAACTAAATCATCTAAATCATGAGTATTAATAAGAGTGAAATAATTCATTTCTATTCTATATTTTGAATCAAAAGTAGAATATAGGGCAACCGCATAAATAGCTTCTAAGTTAGCTCGATAAAGAGCATTAATATTTTCTGGACTTTTGTTTTTAGCAGCACCCGTTGAATGTCTTGGCGCTACAGCAGTTGCAAAATTTGCTTGTTCTTCTTCATTAGGTGACGAAAGATTTGAAAATTGAATCGGCAAGGGAACAATATCAGGATCTGGTGCATTTCCTAAATGTAAATCTCTTTCAGAATATAAATCACTTTTTTCACCGACAATGTATGTATCAATAATTGTTTTGAGTTTTGAGAGCCAATTGGCACGCTCGATATAACCATCAGGTATTTCTTCATTAAAATGATATGCAGACGCTAATTCTTTAAGTAATGAGATTCTATATTTTTCATCAATAATTGAATTTCGTTTTGAATATTCATTCATCTTGTCTTTATTGATGTATATGCTAAATAAATCAAATACGTTTCTTAGTAAATTACTCCCAAACAAATGTGGTACATGTAATGTTTGATGACTTGCTGCCTCGTTTGATGATTTATTTGAATGATTTTTTGAAGCCATAAGCTTTTTTTTGTGAAGATAATTTTTGAGCTCAGCGTCATCTATTCTGCCATCAAAAATAACTCCTAAAATTCTGTTTGTATTAGGGTAATGAAATGTATTAGAAAAATATTTGTCGAGTTGATTACTTTGAGCATCAATTTTGTAACATATATTTTCCCATCCTGTAGATGACCATTTTTTATTAAGTTTACTATTGATTTCACTATTTTTAGGTACACTCCATGCTAAATGCTCTTCGTCGGATTGAAAGTAATGCGAAAGGATTGAATTAAAATTTACAGCGTTACTTATTTCTCCATTAGAAGCAAAGTAGTATTGTCTTGCTTGCCAAATCTCTAAAACATTCCCTTCATTAAAAGTAGAATATATTCTTTGCAAAATATAATTAATGCAATTAATTGAGTTTTCTTTGTAAGTTCTTAAAGATTTAACTTTTTTTTCTAAAATTTCAACATCAACAGTGGATATTTTGTTTGTATTGGAATTTTTAGAAGGTTTATCTGGAGATGCATATATATATTTATTATTAAAACTTAAAAGACAGAATAAAAAAATAAATTTAAAATTTCTTGTATACATATATTTTTCCTGTAATAATTTTAAGAGGTATTAAATTAAAACAAGTCCTTTGTTTTGTTGTACAATATATAAAGATTTTTTTGATGTCAATATAAAAATATTTAGATTAATTGTTGGAATTAATTCAATAGTATTGTTGTAATTTAAAGTTAAATTATTTTATTTAATAAATAATATTTTTTGATTTTTATTTTTTTAACAAACTAATAAATGTAATTTATGAAATTATAAAAAAATAGCAGCTATTTATAGCTGCTATTTTTGAATAGAAAAGTCTTTTTTTAAATTTTATATTAGCCTTTTGTAGCAGCTGCAACAGTTGCAGCAACTTCAGCAGCAAAGTCTTCTGCTTTTTTTTCTACGCCTTGACCTAATTCAAGACGGATAAAGGAAGAAACTTTAAGATCGGAAATACCTAACTTTTTGCCCGCTTCAGCAACATATGCTGCAACTGATTTGCTATCATCTTTCACAAAAAGTTGTTCAACAAGACAAATTTCTTTGAACCAAGTTTTTATGCTGCTAGGTACAATTTTTGCAAGAGCAGCTTCTGGTTTTCCTTGTTGTAAGAATTTATTACGAATAATATCTTCTTCAGCTTTAATTGTTTCAGCTGGAATTTCTTGTTCATTTAAATATTGTGGTTTCATA
>CAYSZE010000071.1:0-3534 GCA_964435255.1 uncultured Oligoflexia bacterium | reverse complement strand
GATGCGCTAATAAAATTTTTAAATGCGGAAATTGTGGAGCAGTTGCTATACTTTTAGCAGGATCCATTTTGTGTGATGGATCAAATTTTTCGGCTGAAAGATCATTTATGCCAGCGATGACAACTTGTGACTTTCCAATATTTAGTAATTGATGTGAATTTCCTAAATAAGTTATTCCTAATGATTTTACATAGTCTATCCACCCATTTGCATCCCAATAGTATTCATGATTTCCCGTAACATAGTATATTCCATATTTTGCTTTTATTGTTCCAAGCGGCTTAACCCATTCATGAATTTGCTCTACAAAACCATCAATTAAATCGCCTGTAATGACTACAATATCAGGTTGTAATAAATTTATATGCTCAACAACATCTTCCACATATTTTTTTCCTATAGTTTGTCCAACATGTAAATCCGTAATTTGGACAATAGAAAAGTCTTTTAATTCATCATGTAGATTTTTTATTTCAACATTAACTTCTTTAATTTGTGGAATTCTTCTGGCATTTACAAAAGCAAAACCTGTGAAGATAGCTGCAACCCCAAGCGATAGAGCATTTAAAAAAGCTCTGCGGTCATAATTCATTTTTTTCTGCTTTTTAACTCTACTTTTTTTCACATTCTTGCTAATTAAAAATATACATATAGCTAAAAAATCCGCAACAAAAAAACAACTTAACATGAAAAACATTAAACCTAGTGCAGTAAAACTAACCCAATAGATATACTCAAAAAAGGAAGGCATTGTTCCATGTGAACGGAAATACCGAGCACCCCAAAAGCCTGAATTTGCAATAAACATAAATATAGCCACTGAAATAAAAACATATTTTCTTTTTTTGCGTGGAAAAATAATTATAAATCCTCGACAAATATACAAATACGAAAACAATAAAAAAAGACCAACAATAATAAGGCGTATTGCGTCCATTAAATTCTCCACTTCATTTCTTATTTTTTATAAATGTCATTTAAAATATTTTCTATTCGACGAGGAATAGGGATTTCATCATCATAAGCCACCCAGTTTTTTGTAGCAGATCCTTCATAATTAATCACATTGTAACTAATATAACTTTCATTGACGATTATATTATCTTTTTTAGAATTCAGGAATTTAATAAAATTTTGCGCTAAAGCTTCTTGGACAGTGTCAGAAACAATTGCAACACCTATACGATCATAATAAGTTACTTTATTAGGAACAACAAATTTTAAATCAGGTACTACTTTTCTTAATTTCATATAGTCAGAACGAAACACAACAGCAGCTTCTATTTTATTTCCTAACAATGCTAATTCTAAAGGATAATCAATTATAGCACTTTGCAACTTTAAACTTTGTAACCATTTTACTGTTGGCTCAGGAATAAACCATGATGACGAAGTTATTTCTTTGCCAGTAGCAAGTAAGGCAATCAATAACTGATGCTTTGGAAAGTTTGAAACAAAAACTCTTTGCCGCCAAAAAGGAAACTCATCAGGGGTGATTAACCAATCCCATGCTGGAACGCTCTGTTTATTCGTAAAATTTCTTTTATTATAGACTATTCCCATGGGATCAACCATGAGAGTAACGTAGGAGCGTCCATCCATATTTAAGCGAGAACGTGCTTGCAACGGATATTTGCTGGCTTGGTTTGCACTAAAATTCACATCATCATTTAAAGAACGCAGTTGTCTTAATAAATATAATCTTTGTAAAATGCGTTCATCTGCAATAACAGCATCATAATTACGAAGTTCTGCTCTCAGACGTGATTCATATTCATATCTACTGCCGACAAATTCAATTCTGACATTACAATGATGGTCATCTTCAAATTGCGAAATCAATTTTGGCGAAATGACTCCTTGTGGAGCTAATAAATTTAAGACTGGCTTAAAACCCGCTCCATAAATAGCGCTATGATAGATTATCGTAACAAAAAAAAGATAGATCCGAACCAAGGGAAGACTCCTTTTTACAATTGATCTTATAAGCACATTATGGCACAAAACTTTCTTAATGCTTAGCACCTCTGTTTAAGCAATCAATAAGGACTTTTCAGCAATGGCAAAATTTAGATATATTGATAAAGAAGAAAACTCTCGTGACCCTTTTGCTTCTGAAACAGAAGAGATGAATGAATTTGAACAATTATTGCAAAATGAAAAACATACTCCGACTTCAAGACGTTACCGTATGGGTGAAACTGTTGAAGGAACTGTTGTTTCAGTGAGTTCCGACTTTATTTTCATCGATCTCGGCGGCAAAAGTTCTGCAACCATTCCAACCGAAGAATTTACCAGTTCAGCATTAACGCCCCCAAAAGCAGGAGACACACTTTCTGCGTATGTAAAGTCAGATAATGGTTCTGAAATTGTCCTTACTAAAACGTTACGCAGAAAAGAAATGGATGATTCCTTATTAAGAAATGCTTTTGCCGCAAAAATTCCTGTAGAAGCCAAGGTTGAAAAATCTATTAAAGGCGGTTTTGAAGCAACTGTAGGTGGCAAACGTTGTTTTATTCCTCTTGGACAAATGGATTTAATCCATTTCGACAATCCAGAAACATATGTTGGAAATACTTATAAGTTTCATATTACAGAATTAAAAGGTAGAAATGTAGTTCTTTCCAGAAAAGCTATTTTAAAAGAAGAATATGACAGCAAAGTTTCTGAAATTTTAAATAAATTGGAAGTGGGGCAAAACCATGTCGCCACAATTACCCGTTTGGTAGATTTTGGAGCATTTGCTTCTATTGAAGGTGTTGAAGCTCTCATTCCTTTAAGCGAAATGGCTTGGAAACGCTTGAAAAAACCTGATGAAGCAGTACGTTTAGGCGAACAAGTTAATGTAAAAATACTCAAAATAGAACGGGCACCAAAATTAAAAATTGCTTTAACTATGAAAGAAGCTGGTGAAGACCCTTGGATTTCTAATGCAACAAGACTACACCCTGGCTCTATTTTACAAGGTACTGTTGTTCGTATGATCGACAATGGAGCTTTTGTAAATGTGGCAGAAGGCGTTGATGGACTTGTTCCTATTAATCAAATTACTTGGGAAAAACGTATTAGCCATCCTAAAGAAATTTTAAGTGTTGGCCAATCCGTTAAAGTACATGTTCTCACGTCTGATTTAAGCGCACACCGTTTAAGCTTATCTATTAAAGGCCCTATGCCTGAAGAAATGCTTAATAGAATTAAAGGCAAAAAACGTGATGATTCCCTAATGAGTGAAGAAGACAAAGCTATTATGAAGCAATGGGAAGACTACAAAACAAATGAAGCAAAAGTCTTAGCAACAAGTAACAGAGAAGACTCCAATATTTTTGCTTCTGCCTTTAAAAAAGCGCAAAAGAAGAAATAATTATCGCTATACAACAAAAATCAAATGTGCTACGTTCAAGCCGAATTCTGCGCGGTTACGCGCAAATTAGTTTAACATAGCTATTTTATTAGCATTTTCCCGTAAAGCACCCTACCTCATTTTGTTTTACGGCACATTAGAAAGGTATTCCGCTCATATGGCAAGTCTCCACT
>CAYSZE010000070.1:0-5507 GCA_964435255.1 uncultured Oligoflexia bacterium | reverse complement strand
ATCAAAGGCTACCGTTCTGTTGGTGGAATAAGATCTTCTATGTACAATGGAGTCAGTCTGGAATCAGCATCTGTATTTGCTGAATTTATGAGCGACTATCGGAAAAAATTTGGGTAATTTAATAACTTAAATTGCTCATATTATTTAGTTATTCAACAGCCCGTCCCTATAATAAAATAACATCTAAATATTCTTATATTCAAAACTATTTTTTTAAAATAATAAAAATTATTTTAAAAATTAAAATATTTTTATTTCAATTCAAATAAATAGTTTATTTATTTAATAATAAAAAACAAATACTCATTTTTTTAAAGACAAGAATTTATATAATAACTACATTTTTGAAATTATATAGTAATAACAATTTATATATACATTTTGGAACAGTTATTGCTTACTAAAAAAGAATTTGAAATTTTTAATTTCTACTATATTCAAAGGAAAAAAAATGTTTCTTATAAAATATGCAACTCATAACAAATTTTTTTTCATGCAAGGACTTTCTGTTAATCTGAATCGCTATGAAAAAAAGTTTCGTTATCAAGGATCATTAGAAAAACAAAAAGTAGTCAGTAATGGTGGCTGTGCAGCTTTTGTTTTATTTTTCATGAAAGCTTTTGAAAATTTTAGCTCGATTCCTTCAACCAAACTATTTTCTCAAATAAAACATGACTTAACAGATTCTAATATTATTATGCCTAAAATTTATTTTTGGATGAGTTTGCAGCATTTAATTTTCGATAATTTTAAAACTCCGAATTCTAGTCCCGTGGCGTATAGCCCATTTAATGATAATAATGTACTTAATTTGAAAAATAATTTAGCCGAAAGAGAAAAAAATTACTAATTAATGCTTCAAAAGTTTTAGCTAAAAAACTTACTTCAAATCATTATATGACAATTTAAGCAACGATCCTAAAACAAACTATAATGTCGAGCAATATAAGCATTTAGCACAAACAAAAGAACGAAAATTCAATGAAGAAATGAAATTAATGCAAAATGAAAGAAATGAAATTGACCAGCTTCAATTACAGTATAACAGTAAAATAGATTTCCTAAAAAACAAATTACGCGAAGAAGTTAATAGTAAAAATGCCGACTTTGACACTCTATTTGACTTATCTTTTATGCGTAGAAATTTAACTAATTATAATTTAAAAGAAGTTTTAACTAATACCGAAGAGATCAATGAATTAAATGAATCTATTATCAAACATCATCAAGAGCTTGCAAAGAGTAGTAACAAAAAAATGTGCATTTGTTTTAGCACAGTAATTACTTTTAAAAAATCTGCTCATAAAATTTGCTTTGTAATAACAAATGAATACGAAAACCAATTTTTAATTTTCGATCCAAACTTCGCCCTATTTGCTTTTAAAAGAATGAATAAGTTTTTACATGCCATAAAAGATCTAACTAATAGTTTATTAGGATACCAGACAATAAAGTATAGTGCAAATATTTTTTATTTGAATGGATCAAATTCCTGAATACTTTCAACTAAAAAGTGAACTGTTGTAGATGGTTTTTCGAATACTTCTTTATTCTTATTTGAATGAGAAATTCTTTTTTTACATCTTTCCATAGCATCACTTATACTGCTTTTAAACAAGTTAAAATTTTGTTGTTTTGAACAATCTTTATAACTGCAATTTTTTTTTAAATCGTTTTTTATTTTTTTTATGGAATCATGTTTTGAGCAAATTTCAATAAAATGTGATAAAAGCCATAATTCAAATGATGGATTAGAAATAGCTAATTTAATTTTTCCTTTCTTATTAGAATTAAAAATTTCTTTCGCTTTTAAAAACCTATTTTCATTTTTAATTTTTTCTTCTGTATCAAAGACAAGCCAAGCAAAAACATTATCTTTAAATTCACTAGCATCAAGACATTCACTAGCTTCAGTTAGAAGACTTTTTGGACAAGAGTCTTTAGCTTTTTTAATTTTTACTAATGTTACTAAATCTGAAATCGGTTTCTGCAAAAAATGTGTTTTATAATCAGAAAAATATTTTTCTTCAGTCTCACCCTCACAAATTATATAGATCACGGCTCTTGGTTTTTTTATGGCTGATTTTCTTTTTAGATTTGTTGGTGGAATTTTTATTGTCATTAGTATTAGCCTCATCATCCTGAAAAGCAGTGATTATATTGTCAACATATGGAATACCATTGTATCTTCCCAACAAATATCCTTTTTCAATAGCTTCTTCTTTTGAAGGACGATAATCCCATAAAGAAGTATATTCAGTTGCTCCACTTATATTTTTATTAACAAACCATACCTGATCTCTTCTTAAGACTCCAGGACTTAAAATATGAGTATCATGAGTAACAAAAAGAAGTTGTGCAAAGTTTTTATTAATGCTTGAATTAAATAAGTTTACTAATTCTTTTGCTAATAAGGGATGAAGACTTGCCCCAAATTCATCAACAATAAGAACTTGTCCTGTAGCTAAAGTCTCAAAACAAGGACCAGCAAAACTATAAATTCTTTTAGTTCCCTCTGACTCATCTTCAAAATTAATATTAAAAGTATTCTCTAATTCAGCCGAATGAGATAAGTTTACTTTTATTATGGGAACTTCCTTTAACTCTTGAAAATGTTGAGAATAAAATGCTTTTTCATTCTCGTCATCCAAATCTTTAATTGCAATTTTCTTATAATCTACAGATAAATTACTCACACCTAAATCAGACTTTAACATTAAATTTTTTACAAATTTAAAGGCATCAGGGTTTTTAAATGCTAATTCAGTAGTAAATCTAATATTCTGAAAAGGGGGAGAAAAATCTATAATTTTCAAAGTATCTCTAAACCATAAAAACAAATCCTTAAGCAAAGGGTGATTCTGTTGTCCTCCAGCTTTTGATAAAAACAAAACATTTTCAGCAGTTTGTTTAGCAATCACACTATTTAAATTAACTTCTCCGCCATAATTTTTGTTAAATTGCCAGTTCTGTCTTTCTCTTGTAAACCAAGTTTGACCACGATTACTTGGAAAAGCCAACAGCCATTCTTTGTGTATTATATTATTATCAATTAAAAAACCATATTGGTACCTAACATAAATTTTTAAATCTTTATTATAAACTAAAAAATTTATTTCAAATAGTGAGGGTTCTTTTAGAGAAGATTTTTTTAATAGAAATGGTTTATAATTAAAATTGTCTGATATTTTATCACCACTTTGAATTTTGCTCGCACCTTGAATAATATATTTTCTAACAAATTGCAGTGCTTTAATTAAATTGGATTTTCCAGAAGCATTAGCACCATAGAAAGCCATGGTTTTTAAAATTTTATATTTTCCATCAGAGATATTGTGTATCCCGTATGAATCAGATTTTTGATCAAACCCCTCTGTAAAAATTATTTCTTGGGGTTCACAAATAGATAAAAAATTCGCAATCTTAAAACTTAAAAGCATGAGTTTATTCCTTTAAAAGGACTTATAATCAAAATTTATATATATAAGCCACTTTCGTAGTCAATGAACTATCATACAATAGTTTGGAGAGGAAGAAATTTCTACCTAGTTCAAAATTTTGAAAAATTGAGCATGAAACTAAAATAAAAACAAAATTGAATTAAATACTTATACCAGAAATTTTTATCCTACTGTTCAGAACTAAACTTAAATTGAAGTTTTAATCTATAATAACAATATAGAATATTTCTCATCACAAACTTAAAGTGGCTTAAAATGTAAGTATTTAATAACTACTAAGTATTATTTTAAAACTTTTTATTCATTGAAATAATTTGGCGTATATTAGCACTTAAATGTACATGAAAAGCAAATATTGTTACAAATATTGTCAGATCTGATTCATTAGTAAATTGCAAAAGTTTTTTCTATAACTACTTAATTTATTTAGAAAGTAAATTTCAAATTGATGTTAGATTTTTGTAAGTACTCACCATAACTGACTTATTATGACCTTCTGCATATGTTTTTTTGCTTAATTTAAACTAAATATTATCAGTTGTACGGAATACCTACAAGTTATCAAAATTTCTTTAATTCTCAAACTCTCAACTATTATAAAACTTTTATGATACTAATTTAATTATTAAAATTAAATTATATAAAATAAATTTACATTATGAATTAAATTAGCACATTTTATAAAGATATTAAATTATATATCGTTTTTAAAAAATACAAATTCTCTATATATTAAAAATAAAAAAATTGTAGTAAGAATTAATTAGAAGTATTTTATTACTTCTAATTTAATAATAAAAATTAACTCAATTAAAATTGATAAGATTATGAATTAAATTATTAAATTCAAAATCTTATCATAGGAAAAAAAATATGATTTTCAACACTTACGCAGAAAAAATGATTCACTTTATTTGGTTTGGTAAAATTATTTCCGATGAAAGAATAGCCTACATAAATTCAATTAGAAGTGTAAATACTGATTATAAAGTTTACTTATGGATTTCAAAAAACCAATTAAAACAAGATAATTTAGATTCACTCATTCCAAGTATAGAGAAAAAATTAATAAATGTTACTTTAAAACTCATTGAAGATTTGGAAATAAATTATTCTGAAATAGGTGAAGACTTTATTTATGATAAAGCAATTAAGTATATATATTCTGAAATTGCAACAAATACTTATTTTCTAATAGCAGGGTTCGATGATAAAGGGCAAAAAGTAGAAAAAAAACAATCATGTAGAAATTATGCTTCTGGAGCAGATATTGCCCGATTTCTCATTCTATATATTTATGGTGGAATTTACTCCGATGTCGATAACGAATTTAAAAAAAGATTGGGTTCAATAAAAATTAAAGACAAATATACAAAAATGATAATGGATGGTGCAAGAAAAAAACAAACAAATAAAATATATACACTTAATAATAACTTTATAGCTACAATTAAGAATAATGAATTTTTCTTAGAAGGCTTAAAATTAATATGTTTTTTTTATGATCAAATTTTTAAAAGAAATTTTCTATCAAACATAAATCCTCAATTTACCTTTTCTGAACAAGAATTTAAAATTTATAATTTAAATGTCATTAATACCTACTCTCAAATTTCTAAATTTGTTATTTTAAATATAAAATATGCAACTCTTATGAATAAAAGAGATATGCAACCATATAGAAATCCAATAACTTGTTCTATTTCTGGCCCCTACTTTTTTAAGACACTAGTCGCTTTATTTATTGCTACAAAGAATCCACAAAAAAACTACAATACAAATACAGCAGCTGATATAAATAGTTTATACGAAAATGACAATTATTTTTATAATAACTTAGTTATAGATTCATCCTATGTTATTCATAACTATGAACATAGTTGGTTAGAAAGTGCATCACAAACACCATTTGAATCTGTGAATACACGGAGCTATAATGGATTACAAATTTTTCCAAAAAAAAATTAAATATATCTATTAAATTTAGAGGTTTTTATGTATAAAAGAAATATAAATAAGATTGTCATATTTGGAGATAGTTTAAGT
>CAYSZE010000069.1:0-23050 GCA_964435255.1 uncultured Oligoflexia bacterium | reverse complement strand
AACTCGGGTTAGATAAAGAAGTCGCCCTTGATATCGCACAAAACTGCAGACAAATGAATGATCATTGGCAAATAAACCCGACAATTCCAGTTCCCAGTGCTGGCATTAAACCAGAACATGCCATGCAAGCAAAAAAAGATTTCGGTAAAGATTTTGTCCTAAATGCAGGTACAGGTATATTTGCCAACATGAATGGAATTTCTACAAGCATTAAGCAATTTAAAGAAGAGTTAGATAAAAATGAGACAATATCGTAGAATAATTAAAGATGCTTCTTTTTATCCATTGTCGTTCTTTGAATACAATGAATTAAATAAAATTTGTGATGTCGCTAAACGCCTCGATCTAAGACAAGCAATCCCAGCGACCAGTAGCAATTTCAGTATCAGAACAAAAAATGCTGAGCATTTTTTAATTACAAAATCGGGTATTCACAAGCGCCAATTAACTCCAGCTCAATTTATTCGGACTGGTTTAAATGGTCATGCCATTCATCCCCTTTCCCCTAAGCCCAGTGATGAAACTTTATTACATGCAATAATATACAGGAACTTAAATTATGTTAATGCCGTTATTCATTGCCACGCCTTGGAATTTGAGCATATCCAACTCAATAAAAATTGTATTTCACTAGAAGAAAATAGTAAAATTGATAATTTTGGATACTTTGTTTTTCCAGGACATGAACTTTTAAAAGCTTTAGGTTACAAAGATCATTTAACAGAATACTATTTACCAGTAATAAAAAATCAGCAAGACATGGAAAATATTTCCCACTTCATTGAAAACCAATTTTTCAACAATCAGAAAAAAATTCCTATTTGTGCTTTTTTACTTGAAAATCATGGAATATATTGTTTTGGTAATTCTGTTAGACAAGCTGAATTAAGATTAGAAGCTCTTCTGCATTTATCTGCCTACCTAAAGTAGCATTTTTGAACTCCGAAACCAACATAGAATTTTATTAAATGGAAACAGCGAATCTCAAAAAAGGATTCTATGTTAAAATTAGATAATTTAAAAACTATGAGACTTCCATTAACAGCTAAGATAGCAACGGCATTAATATTTATTATTTTAATAGTCACAGGTTCTTTTGCTTATTTTGAAATTACAGAAAACAGAGATGAAATGGAAGCTTATGAAAAGAAAAACAACTTTTCATCATTTACTTCTGCTATTCCAGTCTTAGAAAATGCTTTGTGGGAAATAGATTTTAAAACTATTAACTCGACATTAAGTCAACTTATGAAAAATCCAAATGTAATTTCAGCTTCACTATTTTCCGAACAAGGATTTTCTATCTCATATTTAGTAAAAGGAACAAAAAAAGAGCCATTAAATGTTTCTATAGAAGACCTTATGCCAAAGTCTGATAAAGAGAAACTTTTTAAAATAGAGTATAATTCAAAGAGTAGTATTTTATTACAAATTGAAGATAAGAAAAATGCAAAGTTTACTTTAGCTTATCCCTTATTTTTTAAAAATTCTAAAAAAGAAAAATATGCTAATTTAAAAGTTGGTTATTTAGTAATGACATATTCTACAAAACATATTTCTTTAGCTTCTAGAGAACTTCTTATTAAATATACAATTCTTTTTTCTATATTAGGAATAGTTTTAGTCATTACTAGTTTTCTGGTTATTAACCACTTAATTATCAATCCTGTTAAAGATCTGGAACGTTCCAGTATCGAAATTGCTAATAATAGACTTACTGAAACTAAATTAAAAAACCGTATTTTTGGCAACGATGAAATTGAAAGCTTAAAAATTAACTTTAATTACATGGTTAAACAAATTATCCAATTGATTAAAGATGAAAAAGAACAACAGCGTATGGCTAATGAGTTAGAAACAACTAAAATAGTACAAAAATCATTTATTCCTAAAGCTAATAATTTAAGAGTTGGATTTTTTGAAATTTCTGCTTTTTTCCAATCTGCTTCTGAATGCGGTGGTGACTGGTGGCATTTTTATCCATTAAGTAACAAAAGAATTTTGATAATGCTTGGCGATGTTACTGGACATGGTACACCAAGCGCTATGTTAACCGCTGCTGTTAAAGGCTACTGTGATTCACTTTACACACGCGACATAGCTGAACCATCAACTATACTAGAAGAACTTGATGTTATAGTTAGAAGCATTGGTGGTGAAGAACGAATGATGACAATGTTTAGTGCCATAATAGACCCAATTAAACAAAAACTATTATACTCCAATGCTGCACAAAATTTTCCTTTTTTGATCAATAAAGACACAAATACAACTTCTCCTGCTACCTTATTAGGAAATGGAAAAAGATTAGGTTACGTTAGCACTGATAATGTAAATTCTCCATTTAAAGTACATAGCATCGATTTTAAAGTGAATAACATTTTATTTGTCTATTCTGATGGTTTAACCGAAGCTAAGAATTCGAATAAACGTGAGTATTCAGAGCGAAGATTAATGAAAAAGTTAAAAGCCTTAGATACCATTAATACTAATGATATTGTAAATACTATTCAATTAGATTTAATAGAATTCACTCAAGGTAACCAATATGAAGATGATGTTACTTTCGTTGCTTGTCGCTTTTGTGCAGATGAAAACAACAATTATACAAATGATATAATCCAATATTTTTCTAATAAATCTGAAAAAGAGCTCCCCCAACAATTGGAAAAAGTTTCCTAGTTAAAATTCAAACACCTCTGGGCAAAATTTTCCGAAATTGGTAAATTTCTGCCTAACAAAAAAGCAACTTTAGCTCATAATTAAAAAAGAATAAGGAGGATGATATGCTAGAAGAATTTGAATTTTGCCTAGATGAAAAAGAATTGCTAAAAAATCAAATCCAATATTGTGATATAGAAATCAATTCACCCATTTCGGATGAAGATATTCGCTATGCACAATTAGAGGATCTTATTTTTAGGGAATATAAAAATGAACTCATCACTTTCAACAACCTTTCAGTTTCTAACCACCAGAATCTTTCCTGGAATACCTCTCACTAATTTTGCAGATCCCATCTCTGGTACTTTATTACCACCTCTTCCTAGTATGCCCCTTTATGAAAGAATTGTAGAATTTGGGAAAACAACTTCTGATTGTGAAAATTATTTTTCTTTTGTGACTTGTATAGTCGATACACTAGGAAAACACGAAATAACTGCCATTAAAAAATATTTTCCCAATATCAGCCATATTGGCAATTTTGGGGTTGGGTTTAATCATATTGATACTGGATTTGCCAAAGAGAATACATTTAGAGTAACAAATTCACCTGGCGTTTTAGCAGAAGCAACTGCAGATATAGCTTTAACTTTGATTTTATGTGTCTCACGCAGGATTGGTGAAGGCTATTCTATTGTAAAAAATACATCTAAATACCCAGGCTGGAGCCCCGATTACCTATTAGGTACTAGTTTAAATCATAAAAATTTAGGGATTGTTGGCTACGGCCAAATTGGCCAAGCCCTTGCCAAACGTGCGCAAGCATGTGGTCTACATTGCTATGCCTTGCAGTCTAATAATCCAAAATCATTAAAATTTGATGAAAATTTAAACATAATACGGCTGCCAGAAGAAGAGTTTTTTGCTACAATCGATATTCTCTCCTTAAACTGCCCATTAACTGAACAAACAAGAAACTGGTTGAACAAAGACAGGATCTCAAAGATAAAACGAGGAGGTATTGTCATTAATACGGCGCGCGGAGAACTTATCGATGAACCCGCTCTTGCAGAGGCCCTAAATAGCAATCACCTTTTCGGTGCAGGACTGGATGTCTTTTGCCATGAACCTGTTTTGTCTGAGCACCTCAAAACAGCAAAAAATATATTTATACTTCCCCACTTAGGTAGTGCTACCCAGGAAACCAGAGTAGCTATGGGACAAATTGTTTTTGAATCTATACGTGCTCTTTATCAAGAAAGGCTAGGATTACGGCAAAAAGGAGCTTTGCCCTATCAGATTAACTAAATGAAAATCAAAACGGCTCTATTGTTTCTTATTCACATATTTACTATTAATATAGCAGCATATTCTTATTCAATATCTAAACCACAAGAATATCCAGTGCAATGGGATCAACTTACAACAGAAAATCCTTCACCTGTAGCACAAGAATTTGTCCGTTCAGCACAAATTATTAATAAAAGACTTGTGCATGGCAATATTCCTTATCCTTCTAAAAAAATATCTAATAATTGGGAAAATGGCTACAAACGTGCCGAAGACAAATTTGTGTTTATGCGTAAATTTGGTGTCGATTGTACACGACTGTTACGTTATTTATATATAAATATGCTACATTTGCCATACAATTCTAAATTTAAAAACGCACCGATTGTAAGCAAGACATTTACTCATAAGTCTTCCCAAAATAACTCACAATTAAACAATTTTATTTCTCTCCCTAAAACAAAAGAAGGTTTTAAACCACAAACAGGCGATATTTTAGCCTTTCCTGGGCATACTATAGCTGTTTTAGACCCTGATAATTGTATTGCTTTACAATCTAGTATTTGGCTGTGCAAAAAATCTGAGAAAGGTTTTTGTGTTGACTATGATTATGGCCAAGCAGCAGGAGTGTCAGTTTATCATTTAGCAAGCGAACGTTTTTGCAAAAATGGTATCTGGAAAGGAATGGATAATAATAAATTAAAATTTACTATTGGTTGGCGACACCGGGCATTTGATACTTGGATATTAAAGGCTCCTGAATCAGCAAAAGCAAATGAGGTGATATACCTCTCTGGAAAAAATTTAGCTAACAAATACATATATTTTACTGGGAGTAATACACCTGTAAAAGCAAAATTGATCAAAAGACCTGTTGCTTATTTAAAGGAACACCAAATACAAACGGTAAAAATAATTGTTCCCATAAATGCGAAAACGGGGAAATTAAAAATATTTTGGGGAACGGGTTCCCCAGATTTGGCTAAAACAGTTGAATCGCAACAAGTTTTAACCGTTCACCCCACTGATAGTAGTATTGCTAAAATTTATCAGGAAAGTTTTATAGATTAAATATAAACAAGTTACAATAATTAGAACTTAGGGACTTGGACAACTATACTGAGTCCTTTGGAAGTTTTAAAACCTTCCCGACAAGCATAAGCATGGCGTTGGTGCCCATCAAAACAAAGCAAATCACCTTCCTCGACGATAAAAAATTCGCTTTCAACCATAATTTCAAATGAACCAGTAAAACAATAAAAATATTCTTCTGTTCCAGGGGCATGAGGTGAGCCAGGAAAACGCTCTTTTTCATTTAAAGAATATTCCTGCAATATTAAATACCGCGATGTCTCAGGAGTTAGTTGCAATACATCAATAAATTTTGTGAAGGAATCGCTTTGATCGATTAATTTTTTTGGGACTTTTATGGCATCCCCATTTTTGTATAAAACAGCAGTTGGAATTGGCTTTTGTAGTAAAGAGGACATTTGCACTCCCAACCCTTGAGCTATTCCGACAAGAACTTGTAAAGTTGGATTTCCTTCTCCTCTTTCCAAACTTGCAATAGTACTTCTAGGAACTCCAGATCTTTCCGATAGTTGTTCTTGACTCAAACCATATTCACGTCGAAAGTTTTTCATATGGACAGCAATATACTGGCCAAAGCTTTCTGGTTTTTCTGGTGTGTCATTTTTATACATAGTCTTTTACTCCAAAAAATAATTTTCTTATTTATTTAATGCACTTACATTGCAAAGTTACGAAAAATGCGAATGTTTCAATCCTCCTTAATTTAGAGATAGGCATTTTATGCACAGCAAGCCTATACAAAAAACTCATTAAGAAGGTATATATTCAATATGTTTGGAATGACAACAAGGATCGTCGCCATGTTTAGACATATTTCTTTCTTCTTCATAAGTACGTTCTGTCTACTTTACATAGGATGTGTATCTTCAAATAAATCAAAATTTAATCAGTCTTTCAAAAATAAAAATTACGTCAATCCTACGAATATTCAAGTAGATTGGAAGAATTTATATGATGAAAATCAATCTTCAGAAATTAGATCTTTTCTAACTTATTCCAAAGAAACTAAAATGGAACTTACCCAAGATGAAATCCCATATGCTGTCAATGGAATACATGAAAGCTGGAATAATAGATACCTAAAAGCAAACAATAAATATGACCATATGCGCAAATATGGTGTCGATTGCACACGATTTCTCTGGCATTTGTATAGTGAAAAAATGAAACTTCCTTTTAATGCAAGCCATAAAAATGCACCTATTTTAAGTCAAACTTTTGCAAGAAGTCATTCTTCCAAAGAATTAAAATATTTTGTTCCCATCAAAAAACAAAATGGAGCTTTTACACCGAGAACGGGAGACATTTTAGCTTTTCCTGGTCATGCCTTAGCTGTCTTGGATCCCAAAAAGTGTATTGCCATTCAGTCAGCATCGTGGGTTTGTCGCAAAATGTCATATCAAGGTTACTGTCTTGATGCGGCAAAAGGGAAAGATGCAGGGGTAACAATTTATAAGCTTATGAACAAAGGAGATTGTGAAGAAGGGGTATGGAAACAATTAGATGCACCTAAAAATAGATTTACTGCGGGTTGGAGACATAAAGCATTAAATACTTGGATTGAGGAACTGCCAACCGAAGCTTTACCGCAGACAACAATCAAACTTATTGGCTATAATATAGCAAACCGCTATATTTATTTTCAGGGTGCTAAACATGCACAAAAAACTTCCCACTCCATAGCAACGACCACAAATAAAAATGGATATAAACTTGATATTGTGAAAGTTAAAGTACCACATGATGCACAAACGGGGAAATTAAAAATTTATTGGGGCAATCATAGCAAACCTAATCATGGGCATACAATAAATTCCATTCAAACTTTAAAAATACAAAAAGAGAAGTATCTTAGCATCAATCATTAATTACTAATAAAAACAAACATAACAATTTTTACCTAATAACATTTTGACTTAAGTTTAATATTAATAAAAAAAAATATTTATAATTTAAAAAAAAGGCAAATTATGAATATTTTAAATTTATTATATTTTATCGATAAAGCAAGTCAATATAAGCTTATCAAATACAATTCCCAAATATATAGATTTAATGCAGACGGTAGCTCATTATTTCCAAATGAATTTATTGATAAAATTAAAGACACTCTTACCCAACTTAAAGACGTTATAACTATAAGAAAAATGTTATATGGCCATGCCGATACCGCACTTATTCCTTTAGATGAACAGCTTGACATAAATATAAAATCATTAACAAAATTGAAGGAAACGGAATTAAATATTACTTATATTGAAAGACAATTAGAAGGACTAAAAAAAATTAAAGAGTCGATGCAATACTATAATGAAAAAAAAATAGAGCATTTAGATAAAGAGTTACTCCATCCAAATATTATAATTGACTGTTCTTCTAACGGCGAACTGGAATGTAAAAAAAATCATGTAAAAGTATATCAGACTATTTTTGGCGCTTCCTATGGAGAAAACAATTATAAAGATGTCTTTGAATTAAACAAAAAAATAGTCATTTGGCCTGCAGAAGGAGGAAAATGTAATGTTTCAATTGGCAATCCCTATCGGGCAGTCGGTTGGTTTTTAAATTACTTGCAACAAGGAGCAAGTGATCCCATTATACGTTGCTGGGAAATTCCCATAGAATTGTTTCTTGACTTTATCCGAACATGTGGCACAGAAAATCAAGTTAAAAAACATAAAGAACTTTTGAAAAAGCCTCAAAAAGACTTAGGTAAAATGAAATCTAGACATGTTGAGCTTTGTGACCATAAAGCTCCCAATCAATTTGGATTATGGACTCATGAAGAAACAGAAAATGAGTTCGATAAAAATTTGAAAAATTATAAGTTAAATGAATTTGGAAAATATTTTGTTGCTAATTCTTCTAATTTAATAAGCTATAAAACAGAAAAAGGCTTAATTAATGTTAATAAAAGAGATGGCATTGTCAGAAATATAAAGCGCCTATATGAACATTTAGGGATTGAAAAATATGTTAATATAAAGTTAAGCGATTTTAGCACTTGTCTTTCTGCTGCAGAAGGAAACTTACAATTAAGCCAAAAAAATAGTGACAGCGATGACATAGTTACATCAATAATGGATATTTTAGATATAACCGATTTTAATATAGCAAAAAATTATATCGACAATTTAGAGAAAATTTATTTTATAAAATTTGCAAATATTTTATATGCCAATGAAATTAAATTTGATCCTTATATCAATAGAAAAAAATACAATGCTGAACAAATAAAAATTCGCCATTTAAACTATGAAATAAAATTTAAAGACAGTGTTTACATTAGAAATAAATTTTATAGGACATTAAAAAAAGTTATCGGTCTTATTACTGGAAATTTAATAAAAGACAAGTTTTCTGAAGACAATGCAAAAGATATAAACAAAGTTATTACAGTAAAAAACATGAAACACATAGACAAACTTGTTACCGAAGGTTCTATTAACTTTAAAGGTAGTATTACTAATATTTTAACTTTTATTAGTAATCAAATTGATATAAATATGTTAGAAATTAATAAAAGTAATATTCATAAAAATAATATAATAATAATAGACTTATTTAACTTATTATTGCGACCTCTATTTTCTGGTAGTGGGTTCTTTAAAGACACATTTAGTGCTGTGTCCACAAAAAAAGATAATGGCAATGAAAATTTTAAGCATCCTTTGTTAAAAAATTATCAATTTCAAGTGGGTAAAGGCCAACGATTCGACAAACCAGATAAAAATTTAAAATTTCAAATTTTTTATGAAAATGAAATTATTTCAGTTTTGTTCGAAAAAGATATACCTATCACTGTTGGTATATCAGGTACAACCAGAGATATATTACGCTACTTTAGTTATGACCCTAAACGACCAAATTGTGGCTGTCTGAATAATAATTGTAATATACATTTAAATGATAAAGAATTTGGACTATTTTTCTCAATAATTGCTGCTTTTATGATTAACTATAAATTTCATTCTTTATCAGAATGTTATATTGCCGCTATGCAATTTTATGATCGAGATAACCCTATTTATGATGCCCAACAATTTAATGTTAATCATGCAGTATATAATAAAAACAAACAACAAGAGACCTTTAAAGCAGTAGATATTTACGAAGAGATTTATCGTTTAACAGAACCTTTGTATGTTTAAACTGCTAATAGATATTTTGAATTATTGAAGTCTTATCTAACCCCAAAAACAGATTTATTATTTTTGACCTCAAAAAATGCATTTACCTATATTGAGTTATTTTTTGTTTAAAGAATTATTTTATCTTGAATAAATTTAAAGGTTTCATTTAAATTGCTAAAATATGGATGAATTAACAGACCCGCCTCTTCAGGCAAATAACGCCCTCGCTTTAACCAAATACCATGTAAACCTGCTTTTTGTGCGCCTAAGGCATCATCTGTTAAAGAATCGCCTACATGAATTGCTTTTTGCGGATCTATACCTAAACAAGAGCAAGCATATTGAAAGACCATTGGGTCTGGTTTGGTTTTTTGAATGGTATCAGCACTAATGACAATATCAAATAATTGATCTACTTGCAGCGCTCTTAACATCCCATGAATTCTATTACCCCAATTTGTTATAATTCCTGTTTTTATAGAAATATTATTTATTTTACGAATTTTAAAAGCATTTAAAATATCTTTTGCATCTGCATAAACCTGCACACCAATGGCATTGGAAACAGAACTCTGTAATAAAGTTCCTGATGCATCAAGGAATACAGCATAAATATTCTGCTGTACATTTGTCTCACTTTCCATATTTATTCTCTTTTATAATATAGTTTCTTGAACTATCTGATTAATAATACTAGTGGCACTTCTTTTTTCTGAGAGAGAACGGAAATTCATTATACAGCGATGGCGTAAAACCGCAGGTGCCACTTCAGATATGTGCTCAAATACCACTTCTTGTTTTCCTTTAATAAGCGCCAAAGCTTTAGCAGAAATGAGCAGCGCTTGCGTTGCCCGTGGGCTCGCACCAAAATCTAAATAATCTTTGGCAACATTTAATTTTGAATCTTGTGGACGGGTGTTGCGCACAATCCGCACAATACCATTCAACAGTGCTTCACTTATTTTAACTTTTTCTACGGTTTCTCTAGAATTTAATAGAACCTCAGCAAATGGCATTGGTGGCAATTCTTCAGTCTTTTTGGGTAAAGTGGCAACTTTTACTTCAGCTTCAAAATCTGGGTATGGTATTTCTAAATTCAATAAAAACCTATCAAGTTGCGCTTCTGGCAATGGAAACGTTCCTTCATTTTCTATTGGATTTTGCGTCGCAAATACATAGAATGGCTTTGGTAACGGTCGCGAAATACCGCCTATGCTGACTTGTCTTTCTTGCATAGCTTCTAACAAAGCCGATTGAGTACGAGGTGAAGCGCGGTTTATTTCATCGGCCAAAATAAAGGGAGAAAAAATTGGCCCAGGTGAAAAAACTATTTTCTTTAAATCAGGGTTTTGTTCATCGTAATGAATGGTATCTCCACCTAAAATATCAAAAGGAGTTAAATCGGGAGTAAACTGGATCCGTTTATATTTGTTGCCCAATGCTGAAGCGAGATTTTTCACTAGAGTGGTCTTAGCTACTCCAGGGGCTCCCGTTAATAAGGCATGTTCATTACAAATAACAGCTATAACAACATGCTCAATAATTTCACTTTGCCCAAAAACTTTGTTATTCAGCATTTCTACAAGTTTTTGAGACGCTTTCGAAGTTTCTTGAAAATCTGGCATGAATAAAACCTCTTCTTTCATTTAAGGGACTTTTATTAGCTTATCCTTTCACTCAAAAAAGTGAAAGCCACTAAAAGCAATAAAGACTAGCAAAGATTGAAGATTGTCTATAAAAAAAGCGTTCACATGTTTGATTTTAATGCATAAGACTGTGAATTATTTAAAGGAGTTAAACTATGGTCTTTACGTTAACGGATAAGACTCTCGTAATTAGTGCAGGAGCCTTTGGCACAGCAATTGCATCTTGTATTAATACACCTTTAAACCTTGTCACCATCATTGCAAGGGAAGAAGCTCATTTTAAGCATCTCAAAGCGCACCATACCTTGAACAATTGTAAATTGGAAACTTTTGCAAATTTTAAAACTCCCTTCAGTGAGTTTAAACTCATTATTTTAGCAATTCCTTGTCAAAGTCTGCGTGATGTCAGTGAATGGATGCTTTCACACTGGCAAAAAACCGATCCCCATCCTTCGTGTGAACAAAAACTAAATATCATTTCAGCGGCAAAAGGAATTGAGCAAAAGACCTTGCTCTTGCCTTCCCAAATTCTTGAATCTTTTTGGAATGACTATGCCGCTATTGGCGCTTTAAGTGGCCCCAGTTTTGCAAAAGAAATGCAGCAAGGTTTGCCAACCAGTGTGGTGGTTGCTTCAAAAAATAAGAATTTATTAGACATCGCATCACAACTGCTACATAGCCCCTATTTCAGAATTTATGATTCCAAAGATATTATTGGAGTAGAAATTGCTGGAGCATTAAAAAATGTTATCGCCATGGTTGCTGGAGCCGTTGATGGTTTAAATTTAGGAAATAACGCACGGGCCGCTGTCATTACCCGTGGCCTTGCCGAAATTGTTCATATTGGCGTTAAATTAGGCGCCGATCCTGTTACTTTTTTGGGTTTAAGTGGAGTAGGAGATCTCATTTTAACTTGCACTGGTGATCTATCGCGAAATAGGCAGTTTGGTTTGAAGCTTTCTGAAGGAAAATCTAAAGAAACTATTTTTGCCGAAACGGAACAAGTCATTGAAGGGATTGCTACTACAATCAGTGCAAATGAATTGAGTAAAAAATTAGGAATTGAAACCACAATTATAAATATGGCATATCGAGTATTATACGAAAATGTACCTGTCCAATATGCCGTACGTCTTCTTATTGAAAGACAACAAAGTTCTGAATTTAAATGGTAACAAAGTGTATTTATTCATACGAAAGTTATTACTATGAATTTTTTTTCAATTGAAGCGGGATTAGTTGAAATTGTTGCTGAGCTCATTGAGAATCCTAAATTAACAAAAGTTATTGTCGCAAATACTGAGGCAGAAGCTCAAGATTATGAAGCATTTATTAGAGCTCTTACAAGTGATTATTTCAACTCTAATGCTATCATTTATGTACCAGGATTTTTTCAGGCAGGAGTTTTTCGTTTTGAATCTGCACGAAAAATTATAGCTAAACGCCTTGAAGCATGCCAATTGATTTCTAAATCTTTACCACGAATAATTATTTGTAGTGTCGCAGGATTTACTCGCAATTTTCCTTCTATTTCCTGGCTAAATAGTAATAAATACGAAATTAAAATAGGTGACGACCTCGACCCCGATCTTCTCATTGAACAACTCAATCAAATAGCCTATCTACAAGTACAACGTGTTGAAGATGTCGGTGAGTTTTGTGTCAGAGGTTCTATCGTAGATTTTTGGACTCCTGGAGAAAAAACACCTTCAAGAATTGAAATATTTGGTGACACTGTAGATAAAATACGTTCCTTTCGTGTAAACGATCAAAGATCATTTCAGACATTAGATAAAATAACTATTTTGCCTTCACGTGAATTTGTCTGGCCATACCCCAGTCAATTAGAACAAGCTCTAGATAAATTTAATGCCGCAATTTTAGCGCAAAAAGTAATGGGAGTGGGGAGATCTAATTTATTAGAGGATTTAAAAGCAGGTGTCCCCTTTGCAGGAATAGATGATATTTTTTATATGTTTACCCAAGAACATTTTTCTGCTTTTCATGAATTCATAACTAAAATAAGTAATGAAAGTAAACAACAATTATCAGTAGTATTTCATAATTCTTCTGAAATCTTTTTAAAGAACATATTGGAAATAGAAAAATTATACGAAACATCTTTCACAGCCGCTTATGGTAAAAATTATCCCGTAGGAAAAATTGAACATGTTTTTCCAAATTTAAATATCGCAAAAAATTATTTTACTGAAAAAAATATAATTAAATCGAGATATTCTTTACCTGAGAACATAAAAAATGAAATAAAAGCGGTCGAAAAAACTAAATTGTCACTAAGAGTTGAGAAACTAAATTCTTTATTAGAAAATAATTCTATCAAAAATATCTTATTACTTGCAAATAGTCATGATAGTTTTTTAGAATTCATTGGCATTTCTGCTAAATATTTAAAAATTCCAAATGAAATATCAGATACCAACTTATCTAAATATTCTTCTAAAGACTTACTTTCTAATGAAATACAAGGCAGCAATGTTGGAAATAATATTTATTCAAGCATTTTAAATTCAAAAGAAGGATTCTATTTACCACTTTCTGGTACTTTAGCTATTGCTGAAACATGGTTAAGGGGCATTGCGACTACTGATCATTTTGAGACCTTTTCCGATGAAGAAAATAAACAACATTCAAAAGAAAATTCAGAAGCTTTTTTAACAGCACAATATTCTGATTTTATTGAAGGTGATTTAGTTGTCCATGTTCAACATGGTATTGCTCGGTTTCGTGGGCTAATGACTATTAAAATTCTTGATATCACAGGCGATTTCCTGGTACTTGAATACGCTGAAAATGATAAAATTTACGTTCCAGTGCATAAATTAAATCTCATTCAAAAATATATTGGTTCTTCTGACAACACCTCCTTAGATAGCTTAAAAGGCTCTTCATGGGAAAAAAGAAAAGCGAAAGCAAAAGAAGATGTTGAAAAGCTCGCTAAAGAATTAATGGAACACCAAGCCAAACGCGCTATGACTCCTGGCCATGCTTTTGCAAAAATTGACGAAGAATACATTACTTTTGAAGACGCTTTTCCTTTCGATGAAACTCCAGATCAATTACGGGCTATCAAAGAAATCATGTCTGATATGTCAAAACCTAAAGCCATGGATCGATTGCTTTGTGGTGATGTTGGTTTTGGCAAAACAGAAGTGGCTATGCGAGCTGCTTATCGTTGTATTTTAGAAGGCAAACAAGTTGCTTGGCTTGTACCAACAACTGTTTTAGCCCACCAACACTATCGTTCACTACAAGAACGCTTTGCTGCTTTTGCTGCTGATATAGCAGTATTAGATCGTTCAGTAACAGCGACTTCTAAGGTTTTAGACAAATTAAAAATGGGACAAATAGATGTTTTAATTGGTACCCATCGCATTCTCTCTAAGGATATTGAATTTCGTGATTTAGGTTTACTTATTGTCGACGAAGAACAAAGATTTGGTGTTTTGCAAAAAGAAAAAATCAAATCAATGTCCTACGGTATTGACGTCTTGACAATGACAGCCACTCCTATCCCAAGAACTCTTCAAATGGCCATGGTTGGCCTACGCGATCTAAGTTTATTAACCACTCCTCCCAAATCACGTCTGGCAACAAAAACTTTTGTTTGTCCCTTTGAAGAATCGATTATTGCAGAAAGCATTGTCTTTGAATTGAATCGGGGGGGACAGGTCTTTTTTGTACACAATAGAGTTGAAGAATTAAATTCTGTTTATGAATATCTAAATAAATTAGTTCCACAGGCTAAAATATGTATTGGCCATGGAAAAATGGCACAAAAAGATTTGGAAAAAACAATTATCGATTTTCTTGATGGCAAATATCAAATACTACTTTGCACAACCATAATTGAATCAGGTATAGATATGCCAAATGTAAATACTATTATTGTACAAAACGCCGATTTTTTTGGTCTTGCGCAATTGTACCAACTGCGCGGGAGAGTCGGCCGACGTTCTACACGAGGTTATGCCTACTTTTTAACGTCTCCCAAAGCCAAAGAAGATCAAGAAGGCATGAAACGCTTAGAAATTTTAAAGGAACACCAAGAACTTGGCAGCGGTTTTGTTATCGCAAGCCATGACATGGAAATGCGTGGTTCGGGAAATATTTTAGGAGATGAACAAAGCGGTAAAGTTAGTGACGTTGGTTTAGAAACTTATTTACAAATGTTGGATGATGCTATTTAAAATTTAGGCGGAATTAAAGTTACAACACAAACAGAAGTTGAAATTCAAATTCCAGTGATAGCGCAAATTCCAGAAAATTATATTGAGAATTCAAAAGAACGCTTAAAGACGTACCGTCGTTTTTTTGGTGCTCGCCAAGAGACCGCGTTGCAAAACCTTATCATGGAATGCGAAGATCGATTTGGAATACTTCCTGTTGAAGTGAAAAACCTGGCTGAGATAGCTCGTATTAGAAGATGGTTACTATTACTTGGGGCTGTTTCTTTAATTGTTGGTGATGACACAACTGAAATTCGCTTAGGCAAAGGAGTTTTACAACCAGACGTCTATGATGAGAATAGTGAATTACTCGTCAAACGAATATTAGATGTTTGTAATCGTAAGACAAAAGGTATGCGAATCACTCCAGATGGGCGTCTTATTTTAGCAATACGGAAAAAGAATTTTCAACAGGACTGTTATGGTACTTTATCAGAACTAAAGAGAGTATTAAGTCTCCTAGCTGGAGAAGCTTATGAGGAAAATTCTAAATAACAATCAATCTTTAATGCATTGGTTTTTCTTTTTTATTTTTTCAAGCATTTCTTTCCAGAGTGAAGCAGAAATTCCAAAAAGTTTACTCGAACCACAATTGCCTACATTATCTTCAGGCCCACCCTTAAATGTACAAGCCGCTTATGATAAAGAAGTATTGCTAGAAGTTACCCCTGGTGACGATTACTCTTCCCAAAATTCAAATATTATTTGGTCAATTAATAATAAAAAAATTTGTACAGGCTTTTATTGTCCTATAATTCTGCATGAAAAAGAATTTCAAGATAAAGCGCCTATTTTGCAAATTATTACTTTTAATGAATTTGGTGGCACAACATATACTTATGAATTTGAAATTCGTTCAAAAGACCAATTTGATTCTAAAGAATTAAATAAATTAACTGATTATGTTAAACCTAAAGCGAATAAAAGTAATTCTTTTTCATCCCAGCAAGTATCAGCAATTTTTGGTAAAGGAACACTTATTCAGAGCGATTATATTTTATATATTGGCTCACTTGCTAGGTCTTTTAATTGGTCAGATGGTATATTTCAAACAGATAATCTTGATACATTAAAAATTTCGGACTCAGAATCTGGAATTTGGTTTTTACTCCCGTCATCAAATTTAAGCATTGAAAGTACCCAAAGTGAAGATCAAATGCGTACAGCTCGCTTAAATTATGGTGGCCTCAGAGTGAAAGCTTCAGGAAACAGAAACGACACTGACACAAATACTGAAAATTTTACAAATAAAATGAATGTCTACACTCCTGAAATAAATATTTTAATCCCGCGTGGTTCCGATGCCGTAATCACTAGAGATAAAGAAAATGGTAAATTATTTACAAAAGTTTTAGTATTTAGTGGCGATGTTACATTAATACCAAATGTATCTAATAATGATGTTTCGGTTAATAGGTCAGATAAAGAAGATACAATTAGGCTTACCCCTGGTTTAGAGTTTACTATTTTTGAAGATGGAAATATCTTACCATTAGCGACTCCTAAAAGTTCAACCATAGAAAATTATATAGCTCTCACAACCACACAAGAAGAGCTTATGCAACGTTATACAATAAAAAACTTAGATAATATTGGTGAAATTCTAGATATTTTAGATAGAGCGGCCATCTTAGCTGACAATGAAGAATATTTTGAATTGCTTAATTTATTAACTCCTATTCAAAACCAAATTGATAAAGATATTAGAATTTCATACTATTTAGGCGTTGCCAAAAAAGGTTTATATCAAAATCAAGATGCGAAAAAATATTTTCAATTTGCAGAGAAAATGGATACCAATTATCCAATGGCGCATTGGCAGTTAGGTCTTATTTATTTAGAAGAAAAAAACTATACCAAAGCAGAAAATGAATTTTTATTAGCGAAAAAAAATATCCCTGCTGAAAGCAAATTGTCACATGAATATGAATATTATGTTGGTGTTCCTTATTATTTTAATAATAAACTTATTCTTGCCAAAAATGCATTTCAAACTGCAGTTTGGGACACTGAATTAGATCCTTCTTTACGTCAATCCGCCGCAGATTTTCTCAAACGAATTAACATTGAAAAGCCATGGACACTAATCGTTCCATTCGGATTGCAATACGATGCCAATGCTTTATCTCTTGCCCAAAATCAGTCTTTACCCAATCAATACAGTGATAAGAGCGTCGTCAGAGCGATTATGGGGGGAATATACTCTTACGATACTTTAAAAGAATCGAATACCACTGGCTGGTTTTTAGGTGGTGGTGGCAAACTCTTTTACGTTAAAAATTTAACAAACGATTACAGTAACCTCGATGCTATCGTAGCTGAAGGCAGTGTTTACCAAAGTTACCGCTGGGAAAAAGATGACATAAGAAAAAGCTTAGATTCAGTCAGATTATATGAAACTGCTGGTGCCATTTTTGTAGATAATAAACAAGATACCCTTTATTTTCTAGGAGGTGGTGTTTATAAAAACCTAGAACTTAATGCGGGTATACAACTCGACGTCTCCGATAGAAGTGTGTCAAACCAAAGAAGTGGACTTGTTTACAATCAATATTATTTACTGGGACTCGGGCAAATTGAAAAATTTGTCCTAGATTTAAACTTGCAGGGACAAGAAATTTTAATGTTTAATACATCCGACACAGTAGGAAGTTCATTTGAAATCATAGCCACTCCTGGTGCTACTTATGCTATAGACTCAAAGCTCAGTACAAAATTTGGATGTACTGTTGATTTTCTTTTTACATTTATTTCACCAATCCAAAGTAAATATAAATTCACTCCAACTGTTGCAGCAAATTATTTTATCTTAGATTGGCTTATTGGCACATTTAGTGCATATTATGAATATACTCGGGTCACACCAGATAATTCTAATATCTATCGTCCCGGACTTTCACTTATGGTTACAGGTATATTTTAAGGTAAAAATGAACAAGCAAGAAAACTTAATAAAACAATTTAAATTAAAAATTGAAGCGTTTACTTATGCTAATTTTCCATATGCATCCAGAATACACTTATTAAATTGTTATAATGCAGTAAATAAAAATGTATTCGTAAAACGTGATGATGAACTCGGTTTTGGAGTCAGTGGCTCAAAAATTCGTAAATATTTATCCCTTATCCCTTTTTTACTAAATAATAAATTTGAAACTGTTATACTAAAAGGTGGCTTACAATCAAACAATATTTTAAGTGCAGCACAATTACTTATTGAACATAAAATAAAACCAATTATTTTGATACCTAATACCAACCAAAAATTAAAACCAATAGGAAATTTTCTATTAACATGTATGTTTCTAAATGATGATAATATTATTTACTATTCTCATAATGAAAATGAGGCCATTGAAAAATACCAACTAAAAATGCAAGCTACAGGAAAAAATATTTTTATTCTTAATGAAGGTGCAAATACAGAAGAAGCTTTAAATGGTTGTTTGACTTTACCCTATGATATATTAAAAAATGAAGAAAAAGAAAATATTTACTTTGACCACATTTTTATCGATGCGGGAACAGGTGTCATGGCAGCGGCATTAATTCTCGCTTTTCATTATCTGCAAAAAAAGACCAAAATTCATGTTTTATTAGTTGCAGGTAACAAAGATTATTTTGAAAATAATTTAAATAACTATTTAGGAATATTTAATCAGACATTCAATAGCAATATCAGTTTCCCAACTAATTTTAATGTTTATTATCCTACTAATGCGAAGTCATTTGGCTCCACAAACAGCAAAGTTTTTGAATATATTTCAAATAATTGTAAACAAAATGGTTTTTTTCTTGATCCTATATATAGTGCAAAATTATTTTTTGAAGGAAATATTATTATTACAGAAAAACAAATAACTGGAAATATCTTACTTTTACATTCAGGAGGTGCATTAAGTTTAATTGGTTTTCAAAATAAACTAGAGAAATTTGCTTCTTTATAACACAAATCTATATTTAGTTGTTTGCTTTTTTTTAGGACTTTTACATTCTCCTAACCAAGTACAATCTATTGTTGGTTTAAAATATTGGGCATATGCAGAAGTTAGGAAAGAACAACAAAATAATGTGCAAAATATTTTTAACATTTTCATAAATTGCCTCGGTATTATTGAATTTTTTATGTAAATAATAAGACAAAGGCAATATATATATTAAAAAACAAAATGACAAGATTTATTTTTCTTCATCAGTTATTGGGACTTTTACATTATAACTACAAACTGTGTTGTATGCATATGCAATACTATTAATTTGTTCTTTAGAATATTTTAAATCTTTAGCGGCATTAATAATTGCTTGTGCTGCGCCAACTTGATTTGTATTTTCAACCGTCTTTGATAAACCACTTAAAAAAGCTTTATCCATAACTATGCCACCAATTTTTTCCCTTGCAACTAAATTACAAGCTGACCAATATTGACCCGACATATGGTTATCACCAGTGTGAATAACATCTTGCGGGTATTTTTTGCCAATATGCCAATTAGAAACCCGTCCTTGCCAAAAGGGATTGTGCCCATCCCAACGCATTAAAGAATGATACTGTGCATCACTAGGCTGCCATGAATTTTCAGGCATGTCCCTAAAGTAACCAGCAGCTAAATAATCTCCAGTCCCTTCGCCTAAACCATTTTCAGCATCATTTTCAGTATTGCCATGAGTCAACCAATCATGAATAGCATGTCCCAGTTCATGAATAACAACCATAGCATCTTCAGCATCATCAACGCCACCTTGCCCAAATGCCAATTTTCCTAGTGATTCACTATAATGCGAGTTGTCATCACCACTTAACCCATGCGGATCAAAACGAACACCGCCTGTGTATTGATATGGCATTACTTTTAAATTCAACGTTTCATTTACATAACGCATATAAGAATCAATATGATAATACGCATTGACCGCATCAAAATATTTACTTGTGCGGACATAGTTAAACTTAGGTTCTTTTTGTACAGGGCAAGCCGCTTCGTTTGGGGCTTCAAAATCATCGCAAACTGAATATTTACTTGCCAATGAATAGTTTCCATTATTAAAAGTTACTTCAGCTAAATTAACTTGTTTTCTTGCCGCCGTAAGTTCAGGAGTATCTTTTGAGATTTGGCTGGCATTGGAAGATTTAGGATCATCAATATTATCAACGTATCCAGTATCACCATAAACATGTTTTGTTGCTGTCACAGGATCTGTTTTAAAAACCATCGCAGTCGCCACTTGATTTTTAATTTTATTTTCAGCTCTAAGAATTTTTCCTGAGGCCGCATCAACTAAAATATCCCAATCACTGTTGCCAACCATTGGAATAATTTTATATTGCCAAGCTTCATAAACATGTCCCGATGTATCTTTAAAAATTACATAATTAGCTTTAGAATATTTAATTTCACTTATATTTAAATATTTTAAAACTATCTGTAGAGCATTTTCTTGTGATAGACTGGTCATACTATCTAATAAAACTTTATCTTCTTCTAAGTTTCCAGTAACCGTTTGACTTGCAACAAAGGTGACTTTTCCTTTGTTGTTTATTGTTACAGCTATTGAACTACCATAAACAGGAATTTTATGAATTTGTTGATTAAAACGAACAACTGAAAACTCTTGCCCCAGACGCACATGTTCTAAGGCTAAATTTTCAATTGAATTTTGTGATAAACCAAACTTATTTGCGTTGGCTTTTATATATTCTCTTGCAATAAAAACATAATTATTCTTATTATTCTCAGCTTTCCCTGACAAAACATTTGACATTTTAAAATTAGGTTCTGAAATAATAGCAGCTACACCATCATTGCGATAAAAACCATCTGCTCCTTGAACTAAAGGATAGTTTTTTTCTACACCTATTGTTAAATTTTCTTTTAAATCTATACCAGTTTTATCTTTTTCTGCATAAGCTTGAATAGATAAAAAGAGAGCAACTGTTAAACCAACCGATCTTAAAGGTAATCTTATGTTTGTCAATTGAATACTCCTTAATAAATGGTTCCATAGCAAGAGCAATAAGGTTTTTACCTTATAAAATATTTACGATTTAAAAAGACATTTAATTTGAATAAAATATCATAACCATTTTCTTATTTCAATCATTGCAAATATATTTCTAAATAATAAGTAAACGAATTACTTTTAGCTATTTAAAAATACCTAGCAAAGTATTTAAATATTTTATTTAAACTATTTTTTTTTGGAAAATATAAATTAATTATTTTGAAAATTTAAAATTAAGTTAATAAAAAAATCAAATACTTTAAAAATATATAAAATACTTGTTATGTCATATGTTTTTATAAGAAGGAATAATAACTATCCCCTTAAAACATTGTTCTAAATTATCTTGTAAAGTCTTAAACTCAGTAGACAGTAATTCTTGCTTATTTATTAGAGCAATTTTCTGATGAATTTTGTCATAAATTTCAATACCAGATGTTGTATCTTTAATATTTCTAGAAAAATCGCCCCACTTCGATTTTATGTCACAGCCTTTATTTTCTTTTTGTGACCTTTGTAATTTATTAAGCAAAATTTTAGATTCAAATATAAAACCATGACCTAAAAACAAGTCTGACTGCCTATCAATTAAACTTATTAAAAAAGGATTTACATACGAAGATGTCTTAAGCAAATTTTCTAAAGAATAACCATTTCCATAGTCAGTCTTTAAGTAACGATTTTTTTCTAAAGTATTATAGCTAAATTTTACATCATTTACTATCCGAGAAGTTAGATCATATGGTGCTATTTCAGTTTGAATTAAATCATTGGTATTCAAAAATTGGTAACGAATTTCACTAGAAATAAGTTCCTTTGAAGCGCTTAATTCAGCGGCTGTAAAGGGTATTGCTGAGTAACCTTTTAATTCTATACTACCGTTACGTTCTATGTTTTCTGTATTTTTAATTTGAATAGTTTCTGAAATTAAAAACTTAGCTTCAGCATAGTCTATTTTAGGAGTCCTTTGCCCAATGGAGGTGGATGGATCTAATACAATAGCAAACCGATCAGAGATATCAGGAAAAATTCCTTCAGCATAACTCTTGAAATTTGTAGGATCAATCCATTTTATCTTTTTTCCATCTTTAACTTGAACAATAGCATGGTTAAAATTAAATGTCCCTGGTAATATATTTTTAAATTCTTCGTAATAATCTCCTCTAAATATTAAAGAAACATGTGCTGTAATTCCTAAATATCTTAAAATAGCAACTGTTGCTATCGCATAGTCCTTACAATCACCCTGAGCTAATTGCGCAATTGCTTCTAAATTTTTTGGATAATAGCTACCCTGTAAACTGCGCCAGTCACCCATATATTTAACTTTGTCAGTTAACATTGAGGTAATTGTATTTATTTTATCATTTAGAGTGGTTTTATTTTTTGCTGCATTTGCTATATCTATAAATAACTGTGGCAATTTTTGTTTTGCAACTTCCTCATACTTTGCCGTAACAGGGTTTATTAAAGCATTCCAATCTTTAAAAGAAGAAACTAAAACCCAGGGAAAATGCTCAAGCCCTAAACTGTAATATTCTTCATTATTTATAAATTTAAATAAAGGCAATAAATTTTTAATTTCAATAATCTGCAAAGTATCATTCTTATATTTTTTAACTTCCAGAACTTTTTCTTTATCAATCAAATTTATATAAAGAGGTATTTTTGAGATAATTTTTATTTTTCTTTCATTTAAATAGCCATCAAAATTAAAACTAATCACATCTTCAAATAAACTGGGCAAAATTGTTTTTTTATTATTTATCACATATTTTAGATACAACTTAGAATTCTTTTTTACATTGTTAAAATTTACAAACACCTGCTTAGTATTTGAAAAACCATAATATTCACTAGCAATATCTCTGTCTTCTATATTTTCATTATTAACTTTAAATTTCTTTCCTTCATTTTCAGTATAAGCCTCAATTATTTCTACATCCGAACGGTCGGCCAAATACTGTATAGGTCTCGT
>CAYSZE010000068.1:0-5360 GCA_964435255.1 uncultured Oligoflexia bacterium | reverse complement strand
TAAAATATGAATACAAATTGAAGGTACAAGCTTTTGATAAGGATCTCCTTTACCAAGTTGTTTTTCATAAAGTTTTGCCCAGTAATAAAGGCAACGTTTTTCATATTCCCCAGTATTACGCATTTGCATTTCAAGATTTATTAATGAGCCATCATTAAGTTGTGCCAATACGTCAAAACGTGATTCTTTATCAAATTCACTATCTTTAGTTACTTCATTGTTTAAAAATGTAACTGATTTTATTTGTTTTTCTTTAGGATAGTTTAATATACTATTAGCAAAATCAATAAAAATTTCTTCATCTTCACCAAAAATTCTTTTAAATAAATAATCATTTTTAACATCCAGTAACGTAATATTGTTCAAAATAGAACCCTTTATATTCCACACAAACGACTTGTTTGTGTGGTAAAAGCTCCATACCAAAAATTTTAAATATAAAATGTGGTGAACAGAAACTGAACAGGTAATCATAATTTCATATTATTTAATTAAAATATTTGTTTAGTGATCAATCTTTCTTTAAAAAAAGCTTTCTCCACTAGGTAAAGTTAAAATAATAGGTTCATCTTCTGTTACTATAATTGAATGTTCAAATTGTGCCGCTCGTTTGTTTTTTTCAATATATAAAGTCCAGCCGTCATTTGCTTCTTTAGCGTAATTTGCGCCATTAGAGAGAAAGGGTTCAATTGTTATAACTTGCCCTTTTTTTAATATACGTTGATCATTTTTGTCATAATAAGGTGGAATGAATTTTGGTTCTTCATGCAATGACAGACCAACACCATGACTGCCTAAATTTTCAATTATCGTAAAATTGTTTTCTTTTGCCACTTGGGAAATAGCTTTGCCAATTTTAGATATTTTTGCATTTGCTTTAGCACTTTTAATACCTGCATACATAGCTAATTTTGTTGCTTTACATAATTGTAACAATTCATCATTGTCACCTTCTATTAAAAATGACCCGCCAGTATCAGCAAAAAAACCGTTATATTCTGCAGAAACATCAATATTTATTAAGTCGCCTTTTTGTATTTTTATATTTGATGGTATGCCATGGGCGATATGATGATTAATTGATATACAAGTAGCGCCTGGAAATTTATACATAATTTGCGGCGCTGACTTTGCATGGTGTTTTTTTAGAAATTCATTTCCTAAATTGTCTAGTTCCAATGTGGTCATGCCTACGCTTGCAATATTTTTCATATAAACTAAAGTATCAGCAACAATAGTGCCAATTTTTTTTAAATTTTGAATTTCAATTTCTGAACTTATAATCATAATTTTCCTTTGATTGATAGTGCTTAGAGCTTATCTTAACACTTAGAAATAAGTTATACAGCTTCATTTGAAGATTTCTAATAAATACAATAAAATTTAGAGGTATAATTTTCTTTGTCTTAAAATGAGGCATTAAATTATGAAGGTTCGTTCGCGTTTATATATTTTATTTGTTTGGATTATTTTTGCTGTATTTATAGTAGTTTCTGGTACATGGATAGAAACTCATATAGTAAATGATGGAGCCATTTTTGGAAATAAGTTTTTTGGCAGCTCTTTTTTCTTATTTTTTTCAGCTGTTAATATTAACGTTATTTTGTTATTAATATTTGTTTTTTTAACTTTTCGCAGTGGTGTAAAACTAATTGTTGAAAATTCTCAAGGTGCGTTTGGAAGTAAATTAAATACAAAATTAGTGACTGCTTTTTTGTTTTTTGCTTTGTTACCAACTGTTGTTCTTTTATATGTATCAACAAAATTTGTTAATACAAATTTTGAAAAATTGTTACCTTCTAATTTTGTTGAAGCTACTGAAGAAACATTAAATAGCGAAGCAACTTATCAAAATCAAATTTTGTCATTGTTCACTAATCAATTACCAGTAAAAGAAAATATGTTTATTTTTGATTTTGTTAGAGATATTAAGAAAGAAAAATTTCTTCATATTTCGGAAAAAGAAATTAAAAATTCAAAAAAAGTACTGGAAATTATTGAGGAGAAAAAATTAAATATTACAGATAAAGCAAATTGGTTTGAGTTCGATAAAGAGCGAATGATTCTTTTAAAGTCAAACAATAATCTTGTTTTTGGGATTATCTCACCTAAAATGCTGCATCCACAATGGTTGTTGTTAAAGTCAGAATATCCTGAGTCACATAGTGCAGCTAAAGTATTAAAACTTTCATATTATGTTATGCTTGGGGTTATTACTTTATTAATAATTTTTTCTGCTACTTGGCTTGGATTTACAATTGCTCGTGAAATTACCGTTCCTTTACAAATTTTATCTGACGCTACTGAAAGTGTAGCACATGGTAATTATAAAGTAAAAATTGATGATATTGTCTCAGATGATGAGATGGGAAAACTTGCTTTAAGTTTTAGAACAATGGTATCTGATTTAAAAATAGAAAAAGAACGAGCTGATATTTTTTCTACTGAATTGAAAAGAAAAGCAGATGAGTTGCTTATTAAATCTGAATATAATGAAATTTTATTAAGAAATGTAAACGCAGCGGTTATTGCATTAGACGAAGAATTAGTTGTGGAAACATGGAATAATAGAGCAGAAATATTATTTAATTATAAAGAAAATCAAGTTTTAGGGAAACATATTTCTCAAATTATTGAAAAAGAATTTCTTGAAAAAGCATTAATGAATCCATTAAAAGAAATATCAACAACAGCCAATAAAAGAATTGAAATAGAGTGGGCAGGTAAAATATTAGAAACAGAATATCAGCTACAAATATTGTTAAGTGGTTTAGTATCATCACGTGGGAAAATATTTAAAATTATTTTTATTAATGACATTACTGAACTAGCTAAAGTTCAACGTATGGTCGCTTGGCGTGATGTTGCTAGACGTGTCGCTCATGAAATTAAAAATCCATTGACTCCGATTAAGTTGGGAGCTCAGCGTATTGAAAAAAGATTTTCTGATCATTTTTCAGGTAGTGAGAAAGAAATTTTTCGGGAGACAATTAAAATAATTATCCAAAGCTCTGAAAGTATCAGAATACTAGTAGATGAGTTTATTAAGTTTTCTCGTATGCCACACTCATATTTAGAAGATGGAAATATAGTGGAAGCTGTGTATATGGCAATGAGAGGATTTGTGGGCAATTCTGAAAATGTGCCTATGGTTTTTGAAATCAGAAGCAATTCACAAAAAGTGATTCTGACCAATGAAGAAAGAAGTTCCAATTTACCTGCAATTTATTGTAAATTTGACAGAGATCAAATAGTTAGACTTTTTGTTAATCTCATATCTAATGCTGTAACCGTTTCTTGTGATCAGAAAACTCCTGTTGTCGTTTCATTAGTATGGGATACACAGCATGAATTTGTTAAAATTCAGGTCAAAGATAATGGTGAGGGCCTATCAAATGAAGTAAGATCAAAGTTATTTGAACCTTACTTTAGCACAAAAAAGACGGGGACTGGATTAGGACTGGTCATTGCAAAACAGATAGTTGATGAACATTATGGCAAAATATTTGTTGAAGAAAATCAGCCAAAAGGTACAGTGTTCACTGTTGAAATCCCTAGGCAGAAGGGGCATTCAGCTTAAATAAAGGATCATTATTTTGAGTACAAATCATAGTTCAGGGAAAATTCTAGTTATTGACGACGAAAAAGACATTTGTTCAACCCTGTCAGGAATTTTATCTGATGAAGGTTATAAAGTTATTACTGCCAATTCAGCTGAAGCGGGGCTAAAATTAGCAAAAAGAGAACTTCCCGATGTCTGTTTTTTAGATGTTTGGTTGCCAGACTCTGAAGGCACTGAAACACTTGAAAAACTTAGAAATGTCAATCCAGATTTATATATTATTATGATGAGTGGGCATGCGAATATTGAAACAGCAGTGAAATGTACTCGTCTAGGAGCAACGGACTTTATAGAAAAACCTTTAAGCCTTGAAAAAGTTTTACTTAATGTCCAAAATGTATTGCATTTGAAAGATTTAAAATTTGAAAATCAAAATTTAAAAAATAGAGTAGAAAAAAAATATACTTTACTAGGCACTTCGCAAGCTTTAAAAGATATTATTTCCACAGTTGAAATGGTTGCTAATAAAAATACAACTATTTTGATAACTGGAGAAAATGGGACAGGAAAAGAAAATGTTGCACGTTTAATTCATCAAAAATCAGGTAGAGCTGCAAAACCTTTTATAGCGATAAATTGTGCAGCTATTCCAGATGAATTGATTGAAAGTGAATTATTTGGTCATGAAAAAGGTGCTTTTACTGGAGCGCATTCATCAAAAAGAGGAAAGTTTGAATTAGCCCATAATGGTACTTTATTTCTTGACGAAATAGGAGATATGAGTTTAAAAACTCAAAGTAAATTATTAAGAGCTTTACAAGAGCAAAAAATAGAACGCGTTGGTTCTGATGATACAATAACTGTTGATACTAGAATAATTGCCGCCACAAATAAAAACTTAGAAGAAGAAATAAAAAAAGGTACTTTCAGAGAAGATTTATATTATAGAATAAATGTTATTCCTATTCATTTACCACCTTTAAGACAAAGAAAAGAAGATATTGAACTTATTTCAACGCATTATTTATCACTATTTTCAGCAGAAAATAGTATAAAAAATAAAAAATTAACACCAGCTTCAATACATATTTTAAAGTCATATGCATGGCCAGGTAATGTAAGAGAACTTAAAAATATTATGGAACGTCTTTCAATAATGGTAACATCAGATCTTATTGAACCTCAGCATTTACCATATCCAATTAATAGTATTAAATTTGAAAAAAATGAAGAATTTGAAAACTTATTTTTAGCTTCTGATTATAAAGAAGCGAGAGCAAAATTTGAAAAAATTTATATTCAAAGAAAATTAGATGAATTTGATGGCAATGTTTCTAGAACCGCTGATGCTATGGGAATAGAAAGAAGCCATTTATATAGGAAAATGAAACAATTTGAATTAATAGCTGACACTGAAAAAAGTAGCGATGAGGATAGAATGAATGAAAGTAATAATTAAAATTCTATTTCTTTTTGTTATCTCAGCCTTAGCTATCTATTTTATGTATAATCATAAAATCTTAGATATGAATTCTTTAAAAAATGCCTTTTTAGAGCATAAGAAAATTCTTTTTTTTATAGCATTTTTACAAGTTTTGAATTGTGTATTTATGACGGCTCGCTACTTTAGTCTCTTAAGAATATTCAAAATTAATACCGATTTTCATAATGTGACAGCTGCAACATTTGTAAGTAATGGAATAGGGCAGTGGTTACCTGGTTCAATGGCTTTCATAGAGGTCATAAGAATTGGACTTATGTTAGGTGCAGAGAAATTTTATTTACAAGAAAAAAATAA
>CAYSZE010000067.1:0-6943 GCA_964435255.1 uncultured Oligoflexia bacterium | reverse complement strand
TCAACTACTGTAATATTATTTTTTTCACCAATAACGGTATATCTGTGTTGCACACCCTCAAATTTTGAAATAGATGCAGAAATTTGATTAATATTTAAGTCAAGAACAGCGGCAACAGCAAAGGTTGCTAGAGAATTAGTTAAGTTATAATAACCTGGCATTTTTAATGTAACAGGATTGTATTCTTTGCCAAAAATTTTTGGTGTATACGTCGTTATAAGACCTTTTGTATTCTTATTCACTACAGTTATATCTGCATCTTGTCTTAACCCATAAGTAATAAGTTTTCTTCGTATTTTGGGTAAGATTAATTGAACAATAGGATCGTCAATACAAGCGCAAACAGCTCCATAAAAAGGGACTTTGTCTAAAAATTTTTCAAAGGCTTTAACAATGTCTTCAAGATTTTCATAATGATCTAAATGGTCTCTATCAATGTTAGTAATTATTGCAATAGTTGGTGTTAAGCGGAGAAAGCTGCCGTCGCTTTCATCGGCTTCAGCAACAAAAAGATCACCTTTTCCTAATTTAGCATTACTTTCAAAAGAATTGATTCTTCCGCCTATCACTACTGTGGGATCTAAACCTATTTCATGTAAAGTCGAGGCAAGAATGCTAGTTGTTGTTGTTTTTCCATGAGTTCCTGCTACAATAATACCATATTTTAAACGCATTAATTCGCTTAGCATTTCACTTCTATGAATGATAGGTATTCTTGTGTTTTGTGCTTCAATGATTTCTGGATTGTGTTTATTTATTGCACTGCTTACAACTAGTACTTGAGCATTTTTTATATTTTCTACATTATGCCCAATAAATATTTTAGCACCCATTTTTTCTAATTTTTCAGTAATTGCTGATTTTTTTATGTCGCTACCAGTCACTTCGTAGCCTGAATTAAGAAGGACTTCAGCGATTCCTGACATACCACTGCCGCCAATTCCAACAAAATGAACTCTTTTAATAGCATTAAACATGATTATGATTTTCCTAAATTAAGTATTATCAGTGTATATTCTTCTAGATATTTGAGATAAAAGACCAATAATAAAAAAATTTGCGACAAGTGCGGTTCCGCCATTAGAAATAAAAGGCAATGGTAATCCTTTATTTGGAAGAGCTCCAGCAACAACTCCCATATTAATTACAGTTGTGGTTACAAGCATAGCAAATGCACCAGTCGCAAGAAGTCTATCGCGATGATTTTTGCCATAAATAACAAGTCTTAAAATTGCATAATACAACACAGAATATAAAATGGCTAAAACTAAAATACCAATAAATCCCATTTCTTCTGTGATAACTGCTAAAATAAAATCTGTATGGGCTTCAGGCAAAAAGAAAAGCTTTTGTTGGCTTTCACCTATTCCTCTGCCAAAAAGTCCACCATTAGCAACGGCAACAAAGCTTTGAATTACTTGGAAACCAGAGCCAAGTGGATCTTTAAATGGATCTAAAAATGTCATAATGCGAGAAATTCTATAAGGTTCAATTAAAATTGCTGTTGTTAGAGCTGTTATAATAAATGCAAAAATACCAGCAAAATATCTTTTAGGTAAACCATTCATGAAAAGAATAGCAACAATACCAGAAATAACAACAACTGTTGAGCCAAAATCTTTTTGCGAAATGATAGCTAGCGGTGCAATAAATAGGAGCGATAATTCAATAATATTTGAAAAACGTGTTGGTTCATTTTTTATATAAAGACCAGGTTTTGTTGTAAAAATCCATGTTAAAAGCATAATGGTAAAAATTTTTAAAAATTCGGAAGGTTGAATTGCTGGCAGAGGTCCTAAAGCAATCCAACGTGAGGCACCACTGACAGTTTTACCAATAAAAGGGAGATGAGTCGAAAATGTTAGAATAACAAAAATAAAAAATAAATGTCTTATATATTTATAATACTGTTCAAAAGGAACTTTAGCTCCAATTATTGCTGCAATAATTGCAGGAATTAAATAGATTGCTTGTCTTTTTGCATAATAAAATTCTGTGCCAAAATGTTGTGAAGAATAAACAGAAGAAGAACTGTAAACAAATAAAATTCCAAAGCCAGTTAATGCTATCACTGGGATCCATAAAACATTACCGCCATAAGTTATCCAAGTGCTTAATTTTGGTGATTCTAAATGACTTGAAGTTGCTTCGGTTAAAGGAACTTTATTGTCTTGATTTTTTTTTAGGAAATTTTCTTCTTGTTTTAAATTCACTTTATTTTATCCTTTAAATGTAACAAAGCCCATTCTCTAAAAATATCACCTCTATGCTCAAAATTTTTAAATTCATCAAAGCTACTACATGCTGGAGATAATAAAATTATTTCATTGTTATTTGCTTCATTTAGCGCTAAATTAGCTGCGGAAATTAAATTTAAAGATTCTTTTGCTAAATAATTTTTGTATTGACTTAATTCATTGGAAATAGTTGAAGCAGCTTGGCCAAAAGGATATATTTTTATAATATTTTTTCCCAAAAAACTACTTATGGGTAAATAAGAATCTCCTTTAGCTTCTCCACCTAATAAAAGTCTTATTGGTTGTTGGAAAGATGCAATTGCAACTAAAGTGCTTTCAACGTTGGTTGCTTTTGAATCATTAATAATAAGAATATTTTTATTTTTATTATTTTCATCTGTGTAAACATTATAACCCGCTGAAATTTTCTCTAGTCTATGTGGTAAATGTTTATAATCAGAAGTTTTTTCTTCCCATTGTGCCAAAATGATATTTTCAGGAATATTCATATGTAATGCACAAATACTTGCAACAAAAATATTAAGCATATTGTGTTTTCCAGGTAAACAAGGATTTTGAATATGCCAATTTATCTTATGGTTGTCAGAATGATAAGAGATTGAAATAGAACCATTTTCAGAATAATTTGCATACGCAGAGTGATAAAGTGTAGGCAGTAAAACTGATTCTAAATTTAAATCTCTTAATTCTTTGTAAAATGCTATGGGTAATGTTTTAGAGAAATTGAAAATATCATAGTTACTTTTTAGAGGTAATAGAGTTGCATTACTGTTAGTTTTATCTTCAACGACTATTATTTGTGCTCTTGGTAGCGATAAACCGATATGTAATGCTAAATTTAAAACATTTTTATCTATAATGACAATACCATTATCTGCTGTTAGGGCAACAAGTCTCCACTTTGCTTTTAAATATTCAGTTATATTTTCATAGCGTAAAAGATGATCATTTTGAATATTTAAAAAAATAGAACAAAAAGGTCTTACTGAATATGTAGATTCGAGTTGATAGCTACTGAGTTCAATAACAAATGTGTCTATATCAGGATATTCTGTAATGGTTTGTGCTAATGAAATGCCAATATTGCCACATGGCATTGCTTTATATTTTTTATTTAGCAGTTGAGCAAGATAATGGGTTGTAGTGCTTTTCCCATTGGTGCCAGTAATTCCAATGATATTGCATTTAGGTTTAGCAAACCAAGAAGCAGCTTCAATTTCGCTAATAACAGGAATTTTGTTTCTTTTACAAGTAAGAACTAATTCCGTATTTAGGGGAATTCCTGGAGAGATAATTAAAATATGACAATTCTTAATTAAATTTATTAAATTATGGCCATTTTCTTCAAAAGAAATTTTTTGCTCAGATAGTTCAAGTTTAATGGCATCCGATATTGATTTAGCTTCGGTTATAAATACATTAACAGCGTTTTTTTTTAATAATTTTGCAATAGCAATACCACTTAGACCAGCACCTGCAATAAAAAAATTTAAATTTTTTAAGCTATCAATTAACATTTACTTACCTTAACTTTAGAGTCAAAATACTCAATAATGCCAATATAAAACTAATAATCCAAATTCGGACAGTTATTTTTTGTTCTGGCCATCCTTTTTTTTGGTAGTGATGGTGAACAGGAGCCATTCTGAAAACTCTTTTTCCTCTTGTTTTGAAAGAAGCAACCTGAATAATAACGCTTAAAGCTTCAGCAACAAAAATGCCACCCATCAATACAAGTAATATTTCATGGCCAGTAATAATTGCAACTGCACCTAAAATTCCGCCTAATGCGAGAGCACCTGAATCGCCCATGAATATTTGCGCTGGGAATGTGTTATACCAGAGAAATCCGATTGATGCTCCAATTAATGCTGATAAAAATACGCTAATTTCTCCTGAACCAGGAATAGAATGATATAATAAATATTTAGATATCACTATATTTCCAGTTACGTAACTCAAAATAGTAAGAGTTAATGCACAAGTTATCACAGGCCCAATAGCTAATCCGTCTAATCCGTCAGTTAAATTAACAGCATTACTTGCTCCAACAATTACAAGAATAGCAAATGGAGCATAAAAAATTCCTAAATCTATGACTAAGCTTTTAAAAAATGGGATATTGACAGCTGTTGGACTTAATACATAAGCTGAAGGATTTGAAATTTGAATTGCTGTCCATAAATGCCAAATAACTGCAATTGTACCAAATATTAAAAGGCCCAACATTTTCTTTTTACTTGCTAAACCATCTGTATTTTTTTTCGAAATTTTAAGATAATCGTCTAAAAATCCAATAAAACCAAAGCCTACTGTAACAATTAAGAGTGTGATAAAATGTCTATTTGTAATATCCATCCATAATATTGCACTAAAAAGTGTTGCAAATATTATGACAACTCCGCCCATTGTGGGGGTGCCTTTTTTTTGCATTTGCTCTTCAAGTCCTAATTCACGAATGGGTTGTCCAGCTTTTAGCGATCGCAGGAGGCGGATGGCTTTAGGGTAAAGAAGCATTGAAACTATTATGCTCGTAATTAAAGCAAGAATAGTTCTACTTGACAGGTAGGAGAATGCTTTTAATCCTGATAATTTTGGATTAATCATAATTAATTTTATAATAAGCAAATAAAGCATTCTTAATACTTCTCCTCAGTTAGAAGTGAATTGGCTATAAGTGAATCCGAAAATGGGTATTTCTTTTCACCTATAATTTGATAATCTTCATGTCCTTTTCCTGCAACCAGTACGAGATCAAATTCACTGCTTGAACGGATTGCAAGTTCAATTGCTTTTTTTCGATCTATTTCTCTTGTGCATTTATCAATATTATATCTAATTCCTGAAAAGATATCATCTATTATTTTATTAGGATCTTCTGTTCTTGGGTTGTCTGAGGTGACAATGACTTGATCAGATAGTTTTGCTGCAATTTCGCCCATTAGTGCTCTTTTGGATTTATCACGGTCTCCTCCACACCCAAACACAGTAATCAGTTTCCCTTTATTTTCTTTGAATAGTATTTCTTTGCAAACTAAAATAGCTTTTTCAAGAGCATCAGGGGAGTGCGCATAATCAATAAGAACAGTCGGGAATTTTTTAGAGTTATGATTTTTTATAACTTCTAATCTGCCAGGGATGTTTTTTAAAGTTAACAGATTTTGGCATATTTTTTCAGGAGAAAACCCTTTATAAATCATAGCTGCAATTGCACATAAAATATTATAAAGTTGAAATTCTCCAATAAGTGGTGTTTCAAATTTAAATTCATTTATAATATTTGCGGAGTCTCTGAAACATACAACTGCAGAATTACCCGAGAGATTAGATTTTGATTCTTGTATTTCCAGACAGTAAACTTTTTTAAATTGATTGTTATATTTTTCGAAAAGTGTTTTTGTTTGTTGTGGTATACAAATGGCAATTAAAGTTCTGCTAGGTGAAATAGAGGCATCACAAAAATATGGCCATTCATCATTATTTAAACATAAAATGGCGCAACCACTTGATTTTAAATGTGTTGCAAAAAGTTTTAGTTTTGCACTGCGATAGGCTTCCATTGTGCCATGAAAGTCCAAGTGGTCTTGTGTTAAATTTGTAAATACAGCTATATCAACTAACCAATTATTAATTCTATTTTCTTCTAATCCATGTGAAGTTGTTTCCATAATTATTTGAGGAATATTATTTTTATAGCAATAATTTAATATTTGTAAAAAAGAGGGGTAATCGGGTGTTGTAACATGTGAAGATTCAATAACTTGATCTTTTATTTGTAAACCTAAAGTACCTATTCGTAAACAACTTTCATTGGAAAGGTTTTCATATAGTTGTGAACAAATTTGGACAGTAGAAGTTTTCCCATTAGTACCTGTTACTGCAATAGTGTGAAAATAATTGTTTTTAAAATTAAAAATAATATCAAGAGTTTTATTTAAGCTTTCTTCTATATTATCAACGGTTAAAAAATATTGACTACTCATAATTTTATTAATATATTCATCACTTAACTTGTTTTTTATTGCATAAGTAGTCAAGTTTTTTTTAGTACTAATAAAGAAATTTTTTGAATTGATAATTTCGTCAACTAAAGAATTTCCATCAAATTTATTTCCAACTCTAGCAAAATAAACAAATGAATTTTCTGAATAAGTGTTAGAATTTTTTTTATATTTATGTAGTTGTTTTGAGTTTATTATAACTTCTAATTTTTTAATTTGTTGGTTATTATTTTTTTTATTTATAATTTTATTTAAAACTTCTAAATTACAATAAGGGGTTTCTAAATTTATAAAATTAGACATAGTTAATGTTCCCGGTGTAAATCTCTTTCACTATTAGTAGGGGCGAGAGAGGTTTTATGAGATTTAGATAATTCGTTTATGGGATTCAAGTTTTTCTTTAAGTAAGCATTTTCATATGGTGTTACATTGAATATTCCTTGCGAGTTTAAATATTGCACAGTTTTTTTTCCGATTTCTGCAAACACAGGTCCTGCTAATGGATGATCCTATCCCGGTCTGACCCCTGCGTTATCCATTACAACAGCGATTGCTAATTTGGGGTTACCCGCTGGAGTAGTTGCTTCACACACGGGCGTTGTTCCTGAGCTAGAATGGTCTTTTTGTGACCAACTTTGCGCAGTTCCTGTGCTTTCTTGATTTATATCCACGGGAATTTGCTTT
>CAYSZE010000066.1:0-2729 GCA_964435255.1 uncultured Oligoflexia bacterium | reverse complement strand
TAAACCTTCCCGCATGGCGAAAAGCATCTTGTCGGAATTAAAGAGGTAATAGCTGTTCTTTTCTGACAAGTGTGACTTCGCCAATTCCAGCCAGCCTGAAGTAAACCGGCGGTATTCATCTTCACTCTGCTCGTGATCGTTGGCAATGACCTTTGCTTTTTTGACCTGATTAAATCCGGCCTTATTTTCAACATACCCGACGCCGTAAGGCATATCCGTCAGGATGAGAGATATTTTACGGTCACCGATTATTCTGTTCACTATTTCCGGGTCCAGCGCATCCCCGCAAGCGAGCAGGTGCTGATCAAGTTGGAAAACATCATTTTTCTGAATCAACATATACTGCCTCCTTTCCGGTTAACTGCTGATAACGGGCAACAATCACATCACAAAAGACGGGGTCAATTTCACAGAGAAACACCCTGCGTTTCAGTTGTTCGGCTGCTATGAGCTGGCTGCCGGAACCACCGAAAAGATCGAGGATGATATCTCCCGGTTTGGAGCATCGGCGGAATGCTTTCTCATACAGAGTCGGTGGTTTCTGGGTGGGATGCTCGTAATCCTGACCGTTAACCCGTTTAACCAACCAGATATTAAATAAATCCATGACGTCATCCGGCAGTCGGTTGCCGGTACCTATTTCCTTATTCAGTACTTCGCTGATATTGTGAACCGACTGGGAAAGGTATGGACTGCCGATGGTTCCGTATACGCACGGCTCATATACTTTATTGAATGCAATCTGCGGTGTCATGTTGGAATTATTTTTGATCCATAGGCACACCCGCTTACTTTCAATTCCCAATTCGGCATATAAATTTTGGAGAAGCCCTATATAGGATTCGTCACACCAGCAGAAAACATGGCAGTCCGGATAGGCATGAGAAAGACCGTTTTGAAGAACGCTCTTCAGAAAACTCCTATACTCTTTATCAGTCATTCTGTCAGTGACTTTGCCTCCGTATTTACCTTTGGTACTCACTCCTTTGCTGTAACTGAGTCCGATATTATAGATCGGATCATAGTTCAGCATATGTATTTTGTGATCACCGACCAGTTTTTTCACTGCTTCCGGATTGGTACTGTCACCGCATATCAGTCGGTGCTGACCGAGCAGAATAAGATCGCCTGGCTTTGTTCTAGGAGTTTTAATTTTTACAGCTTCTTTATCGGCGTCAAAGTCATCATCTTCTACTCCCAGGGCATCATCAAAGATACGGGTCAGATCAAAGTCGTCAAAGCCTGATTCCAGAAGCAGCTCAATGTCAAAGTTTTTCAGCAGTTCGTAATCCCAGTCTCCGGATACTCTGTTGAGCGTGAGATTGAGCTTCTTTTCTTTCTCTATGTCTGGGATATCAATAAAGTTTACGGGGACGGCTGTATATCCCAGGTCTTTTGCTACCTTCAGACGGAAATGTCCGGCGATAACAATGCCGTACCTGGCTTTGTTTCCATTTGCTAGAATCGGAACGACAAATCCTTCCTCTTTTATACTTCTGGTCAGATCCCGGACAGCCTTATCCTCCCAACGTCGTGGATTGTATTCGGATGGCTTCAGATTTCCGATCGGGAAGTTTGGTTCGTATATTAGCGTTAGCTTATTCATAGTGTTTTGTAATTTTTAACAAAAAAAGACGCCTCCCAAGAAAAGTAACTAAATTTGCATTTCCGTAGTTGCTTTTCCTGAAAAACGTCCTTTAACGTGTGCGTACACGGGTTCTTTTTGAGAACTATATACAGATTACAGAATTACTCACGGCCTGTCAATAGGTATTATAGGCTAGAGTTGGTCAAGAGTTTAGTGATAAATGTGATTTAGCATTCTAGATGAAAAATTAAAAAAAGTAATTGAATTTTGGTGAAAACTGGACTATTATATTGGTATCAATTGGTAAGTAAATATATGGAAGAACTATTAACACTTCGAGAAGCAGCACAGATATTGAAAGTTCACCCCAATACTCTCCGTTTATGGGACAAAAAAGGCATACTTGTCGCCGTGAGAATTGGAGAGAAACGGGTTAGAAGATATAAAAAAGCGGATTTAGAAAAGTTTATTAAAAAATAATATGGCACTTAATCCAAACGAAATTAGAGATGTTGTTAAACTCCTAGAGGCAGGTAAGCCCTTGCCTGATGAATATAGATTTAAGCTTTTTGGTGACAAGCGAGAAGTAGAACTAGTATGGAATGGCAAAACAAACGAAGTAACAAATGTAGTTCTTCCTTTTCAAACTATTGAACAAGTTGATGAGCCAAGAGCTGAAAAAGTTGAAGATACCAGGCTTCAATTAGGACTTTTTGATTACGATCAGAGAGGTAGACAAATTAAAGGATGGACGAATAAGCTTATTTGGGGTGATAACAAACTAATTCTTTCTTCACTAAAGAATGGTCCTCTTCGAGAAGAAATTGAGGCAAATGGCGGAATAAAACTTATTTATATTGATCCTCCTTTTGATGTGGGTGCTAATTTTTCTATGAATATAGATATTGGGGACGAGCAGTTCACGAAGCAACCATCAGTCCTAGAAGAAATAGCGTATAGAGATACGTGGGGTAAAGGAGCAGACAGCTTCATTGCGATGATATATGAAAGATTATTTTTAATGAGAGACTTATTAGCAACTGATGGAAACATTTTTATACATTGTGACTCAAGAGTTAACAGCTATATAAAACTTGTTTGTGAAGAGATCTTTGGAAGTGATAATTTTAAGAATGAAATA
>CAYSZE010000065.1:0-7754 GCA_964435255.1 uncultured Oligoflexia bacterium | reverse complement strand
ATCAGTTTGTCTTCTAAAAGTGTTATTAATAAATTTATTCATTAAAGCGTTTAGCTTAATAAAATTATGGCGGTAAAAGTTCAAATAAATAAATTCTACTATGGTTTTCCACATCTAATTTCATTGCTTGCAGTTCTGACTCTTGTAGCACTGGTGAAACATGTGAATCATTATGCTTATACCAAGTATTTAAAGTCTTTAAATATGCGAAGTAATGTCCAGCATGCGTATTTCCATGGTAAATGGCTGCTCCTGTCAATTGGTATTTTTTTACGACAAATTTTGATAGATCTGAATTATGAAATGTTAATGAGACTGTTTCAGGATAGGAAACTTTTACTTGCATAGAATTTAAGTTTGAAATCAATTTATTGATGACAAATAAAATTCTTTTTGGTGGTAATAAAAGATTATCGATAACAAAATAAAATTTGATAATATCAGGCTTTATATTTGGATCTATAGTTCCATCAGGGTTAAATGAGGGTATTTCATCCATCATATTTTCTAGCAAGAGATTAGCAAAAATATCTGTAGTTTTATTTTTTCCAGCAATTAAATTGTTATAAATAAATTTTTTATCGTTTCCATTATTGTCTTTTACAAATTCAATGGGCATCACAGCACCTGTTTTTAATATGGTTTGAGATGCTTGCTTAAAGGAATTTAAGGTTAATGTTAAATCAACTAAATTAGTGAGAATAGCTAAATAAGAAGCAGCATCTCCTTGATCTTTTTTTAGTTTAGCACCATCAATAGTGCCATTTTCGCCATTATCAAGCAAATTTTTGCTGATCGCATCAAATAAATTATTTAAAATGTTCTGATAATAGGGATCTGTTTGAGTAATTGAGTGTTGATTATCAGAAGAATTTGTAAGTTTATGAAGTTTGTCATTCATAGTATCAATATAGTTAAAAAAAATATTTTGCACATGATTATCTAAATTTGTAGAGGTGTGTTTAAAGTCTTGACCAATATATCCCCATAATAATTTGTGCACTGTATTAGCAAAACATGTATTGCCCAAATTTGCATTACCAAAGGCTTCTGATGCTTTATTTGTACTCAATACAAGATTTTGTTTTATATTTACCTTTGGTTTTAATTGATTATTTAAATTCTCATGTTCTTGTTTTTTTGAATTTTTTTCCGATGTGTTTATATTGCATGATATAAAATAAAAAGTCATAATTAAGATGGTAATTTTATAATATATCTTCATATTATTCCTTAATAAATTCACAAAAAATGATTTTTCTAAAATTATAGTTAAATTTATTATTTAATTAGTATAGTTATTAATTTATATAGAGGTTCATAATTATTATAAAAATTGGATACTAATTGTTAATTAATTTAATTTTAAATAAAACTTTTCTGGTATATTGTTTTGAATGACTGTAATTTCTTCCAGTAGAGGAAAATAAAAATTCATCTGATTTTGTCTTTGTACGATAGCAAAAAATTCTTCTTTAGAAAAATTCTTTTCTCCTTCAAAATAAAAATTATCTAAATCATTAATCGTGACACTTTTTAAGTGATTAAAAGAAGCATTTATTGCAAGGAACAAATCATAAGAACTCTTTGTAGTAGTGCTACAAGGATTTTTTTTCGTTAAGTCAAAATGTACAGAAGAAATATTTTTATTATTTTGATATTTAGTAAAATGAATCATAAAACTAAAAATACTAGATAGAGTTCCTTTTAAAGTAATTTCATTTTCATTTTTCCGCATTTCAGTACTATCTAGTAATTGATAAAAGTCATACTGATATTCATTTAATTTTAAATAAATTAAGTTGGGAAATAATTCGGCAATCTTAATAAGAATATTTTTTAATTCCTGTTTATGATTAAAATAAAAATCTAAACTTTCATTTAGAGAAATTTCTAGCTGTTTTGTTTTAACATTAACATTGCTTTTATTATTGGTTAATAAATTTACCCAATTATTTAAGTCTTTAATATTTCCTGAAATTGATAAATTTTCTTTATTATTCATATAATTGATGTAATTACTTACTTGAATATAAAGATTTTTATTACTTCTCTTTAAATTTAGTAATGAATCTGGATTCAAGTAAGTGAATATGTTTTCTAAAGTTTCAGGTGGCAATTTACTTATGTTATTTTCCAAATTATTAGCAAAAGCTGTTGAATATATTGAGAATAAAAATAGTGAGGAAATAATTTTGTTTTTCATAAATATCCTTTGAGAAAAAATAACATCTTCTCTATAAATACAGCTAAGTAAATGATTGAGTTAATGTCTTATTAATTATGCGCTTCTATTTTAAAAATAACTATAAATATATTATCTTTAGTTAAAATTTCTTTTGCTCTAAAGAAATTTTATTTTTTAATCTATTTGTGTAAATTAAGCTTGTCAAAGCAAGTTTTTTGATAAAAATGAATTAGTTAATTATAAATTTACATATTTTCTTGAAATTTTGTAATTTTTTTGTTTATTATAATTGTTTATTAAAAAAAATCTTATATATAAGATATTTCAATGTTTCTAAATATCATGAGTGTTTTTACGAATTTTTTTATAATTTTAAGTTACTGAAAGTGAATCATTAAAATAAATTTTATAGTGATTTAAGTATATTTAGTAAAATAATGTAATATTTAACTTAATGATTTGCTTAGAAAAAAAAATTATATTCTATTTGTTTAAAATAACAGTAAAATTATTTTGTTGTATTAAAAACAATCTAATATTGGCTTAAATAAGCTTGTTCGTTTTTTATCTAGAAACTTTGTCTAGTATGTATTAAATTTTCTTCTAGCTTTTATAAGTTCTTTTCTATCTCTTGAAGTTTTTGGATCACGTAACGCAAGACTTTCAATAGTGGTTTCTGAAGTCCAATGCGCCCAGTATTTAACAGATGATTGAATAAATTGAGTTTTCTCAAAATTTGTTTCATTGTAATATAAAGGTAGAGCAACTAAAACTGCAACATACTTAAATTTTTTTCCAAGATCTGGCGAAATATTAAAAAACATTGTTTTAGGAAAAGTATCAATATCACAAAAATAAGTAACAACAAAACGTGATTCTGGAAAGAAAAGCACTTCATCTTCTGTTTTAAATTTGGTACTTGATTTAATATTTTTAGCTTGATGATTATTAAAGATAGGATCTAAAAAAATAAGTATCAACAACTCATTATCTAGTGGAGTAGACGTAGAAGTACTTGTAAATGCTTTTTCTGTAATAATTGCTTTTTTAATATTATCTTTCATAAAATTTTTAAAGCAATTAGAATAACTTTCGTAATTTGGTAATGTCACTCCTCGCAATAAATAGTTTTGGTCACAAAAAGTTGGAAAGTTGAATAAGTCTTTTATAATTTTCTTAGTTTGAGTTGCGCCAGAAAATTCATCAAAATTTTCTTTAATAATTTCATTTATTAATTGGTCTGCTGGAACTAAATGTTGTAAATTTTCGACAGTATCAATAAGATCCAATCTATTTATATTCGTCTTTAAAAACTCTGAAAATTTACTTTTATAGTCCTTTCTTAAAAGTGGATTCGTCATTTTATAATCTTGAACGCTATAACGTAAGATTGAGTCATAATATAAATCAGCATTATTTGTGGAACCACTTTTTAAAAACTGAGTCATAATCCTATGAATAGAAGAGTATTTTGCTTTTATATGATTGATATTGTTTGTTAAAGGTGGGCAAGTATGGTAACCCCCATCATCAACAATGTTTATATTGCAATAACTACATAAAATCATAACTATACCTTTGTTTATGCAAGAGATATTTAATTAATATTTTATAATTACAAATTTAATAAATATGTCAACATCAATTATTAAAATTTTTAATTTATAAAACAATTAAAACACAGTACTTGTTTTTAATTATAATATTAATATGTTGATGGATAATTAATTATAGATACTAAAATTTGATAGGAAAATTGATTACTTAAATTAATATTAAGATAAATGCTAAAAAGCAAGTAAACAAAGAATGTTTTATTGGACAAAACAAGTTGCTAAATTAAAATTATTTTAATTACCGATATTGTATATCATAAATAAGAAATTTTTTTATACATAGATCTGATTTATAAGGTGATAAAATATTAACTAAACTGAATTTTAGTCTATAAAAATTTTAAGAAAGTTTATTTTTTTTAAATAAAATTTTTGTCATTTTGATTGAGGAAATAATAGCATTAATATTATGTAAAATCTTATTCCTATTTTGTTCGAAATGTGCTTTTAATTGGGAAGAAATAAACTTATTTATTTTACATAGTATGTTGTGTTATTAATAAAATACTGGCAAATTTGATTTGTTATTAAAGCTTTTTTTTAATAGTAATCAAAAAGACTGTGCAATAATCTAAGTGCATTATACTCCTCAAACTAACTCAAATAAGATTTTTTCGCATAAAATAAGGTTTAAATTCTTTATTAAATCCAAGATGTTCATAAAAAATTATTGCTTCTTTTCGCATAACCTGAGTTGCCAAAAGAATTGTTTTACATTCTTTTTTCTTTGCCCATTTCTCTACTTCATGCATGAGTTGTAAGCCTAAACCTCTATACTCTGGACTTACTGCAAGTCCCCCCCCCTATTTCAATAGTTTTATTGGTGAGAAGAGAGGGGGATTCAAAAAAATGTTTAAATCCAATTATATTAGTATCTTTTTTAATCCTTGCAACCCTTACATGATGAGCAGGTAATTTTAATAAATCAAGAAATATTTCTTCTAAATGAAACAGTTCTCTGTCAAAACCTAAAAGTGATGACAAAGAGGAACTAACTGGGATATTTCTTCTTTCTCTAAAGGCTCTATTTCAATATTAATTTTGTTCGCTGTGAGAGTTGTCATATTCAACTTTTATACTTCTTATAGTTTTTAGTTCTTAGATTAATAATTGGTTTTACCAATTATACAATCACATATTTTTGTGTTTTTATGAGGGTATAAGATAAAAATCAAGGCCTCAATTTTTAAATAATAGCTTTCCATTTACATAATTTATGAAAGTATTTAGATTGCCAAAAAATAATAATTTTATCTAAATATTGCTATTCAAATTTTATTTAAAGTGTTGCTTTTTAAATCCTGTGTATATAAATCTTGCATTGGTTATAGTGTTGTTTTTTTTTATTTTAGGGAGGAAATTTGAAAAAGCAATTTGTTATTATTCAAGTATTTTCATATTTGCTTGGTTTGTCATCATGTCACCAAAATAAAGATAATGGAAAGAAAAATGAGAATTATCGGTATGAGTATAAAATTGAAAGAAAAGTTTCAGAACCTATTTTATTTCCAGAAGAGGTTTTTAAAGCTTATAAAGTTCTTTTTAATAGAACTGAATTTAATTTAGATCCTGAAGCTATAAAAACTTACAATCAAAATTCCTCGGCATTTAAGGTAATAAATGCTCAAATCAATTACTTACATGCTCAATCTGAGCTTCTAAGACCATTTTTTATTTATTTTCCAGGTCATTATTATTACAATTCTGATGAATTGATAGATCTTGAAGTTGAAATAGAGTTAGCGTCAAATTATCATAGTAGCACACCACGGCCTTTAATTTACTTGGAAGTCGAAAATAATTTTAAAATTATATATATAGAACCCATTTTACCACAAATCATTGGTGAATTTAAAGGGAAGGAACCAACAGTATTTAAAAAGTATATCATAAAGATTTCTGATCTTCCTTATGCTTATTATTTATTTCCTAAAATATATGCTACTAAATTTGACCAGGATAGGATTGAAATATTTATCAAAAAGGTTTCTTATAAAATTATTCCAAAAAAGAAAGTTGTAAAAAATGCAAAAAATTAGGTACATCTTCTTAAGTCTTTTTATATTTTTAGAATTTAAAGCTTATTCTTTGGCTTCGTTAGAAAAAGTAGTTGCAATAAATAATTTTAAACACAGCAATAAAAATATAATTTTAAATTCACATATCAATATTTGTAATTATCTTATAAATAAAATTTATAATGAAAAAACATTTATATTGAATACAAGCTTTACTACAGATAAAAATTCGACTACATATAATAGAAATAGTGAATATAGATATGGTCTTCATGAGTATGAAAATATTGTAGATAGTTGTAAATTAGTTGATACTGATATCGTTAAATTCAGTGTGGAAAGACTTAATCCTGCAGTTCTTATAAAAAAAGATAGAAAGTTTGAGCTTCCTAAATTTGATATCTATTTCAAAATTATTGAGGGGTCATGGCAAGTTCTAAAAGTGGAGTCAGATAATTGTGTACAACTTATAATTGAAGTTGCCGAATTTAGGTATACACAGTTAGCTCATCAGTATAGATTTATCACATCAACGAATCCATTTTTAGGAACAGATAAGGAAGTTTCGTGTATGTCCTATGCAAACGGTTTGGTTGAATATTTTTCTAAATTAATACAATAATTTAAGTTTTATAGTTCAATGTTATTTTTAGATTTTTTTTAGTAGTTTAAAATTTAGCAGTTTAATACTATTTTTGGAGAGTTCTAATATTTGAGTTTTTGATTGACGTTATATTATCATATTTAAAAAATAAATTATCTTAACCATGATAGACTCTGGAAAAAATAATTAAATTATTTTTAATCTCTAGCACTTCACAAACTTTTAAATCTTCTTCATTCTCTACATTTCGAATATATTCCATAAATACTATTTCATCATCGGCGACTAATTTTGTGGGTTTATAATTTAAGCTTGGAAGTCTTGTAAAAGCTTCTTTCCACCATTCTCTTAAAGATATTTTACCTTTAATAAAACCCTTTGTTTCTGGTAGTCTCATTTTTAGTTTTGGACTATAATGCTCAGCATTTTCATCATACAGAGACAAAAGATTTTCGAGATTGTGTTTATTAAAAGCCTCAAACCACTTTATCGCAATTTTTTTATTACTATCACTACTCATGAGTTCACTCTTTTCTCTAATGTTTGTTTTAAATTCTCATTCATCAAATGAAAACCCGATTCTGTTTTTTTAGCACCGAAAAAATAAAATAATGGTAAAAGGAGGCCTGTAAAAACTTCACCATGAATGAGTAATGTATTTTTATCATTAATTGCACTTAAAATAAAATAATGTTCGCCTTGAAATAGATACTTTGATCCTAAAGTTCCAACCCATCTCAGTTCTTTATAAAGTTCTATTTTTGTTAATATTGGTTTAAAAGTTGTCTTTTTTCCTGCTAGAGGAATCATGTCGACAACAAGACGTGAACCCATTTTTTTTTCACCTTCTATCTTAGTGATAAAATTATTCCAAGTAGAATAGTTTTCAAATTCAAACAATTTATTCCAGACTGTAGCTAAATCGCATGCAATTGCAATTTTAGTTTCAATTTTCATTTTTACTCCATATTAAATATAGATCTTATTTCATTTTATTAAAAGAATAGTTCAATTGAAAAAACAAGTCAACTGGATAAGTATTTTAATATATTAGTAATATTTTCTACTCATTTTTAGGAATAAAAAAATATTTTTAGTGATTTTTTTTGTCACGTATTATTAATGTAATTAAATTTTATATGATTTTTTGTTATTTTGATCCTAACCGCCATTTCAAGTTGACACCTTTCCATCAAGAAAAAGAGATAGAGGTTCAATTTATTCAGATAAATTCGTACAATATTAAGCAAGTAATCTTGGTTTAAAACTATGTTTCACTACTCCTTATAGTCCAATTAAAGGAATGGCTAAAGCATTTGTTGGTTCAT
>CAYSZE010000064.1:0-6050 GCA_964435255.1 uncultured Oligoflexia bacterium | reverse complement strand
CTTCAAGTTTTAATTCCATCGGAATCCTTAGAACCTTAATACCATCATATAAGCGAATTAAGTGTTCTCGTAACTTAAATTGCTTTTTATTAAATGAACGAGTCATTTCAAAAACCATATCACCAAACATAAGCGCAGAATCATAAATAGAAATTTTTGCCTCAGATTCTTTTACAAAATGTCCATTTTGGTAGACAACTCTTTCTTGCATCATAAATATTCTCCTTAAATAAACTCTTTCTCTACATTGTAAGTATTGAATAATGTCTTAATCAAAGCAAGATCCTCTGGCTCATCTAACTCAAATGATTGCCAAAACTCCTGATGTGATACTCCAATTCTTCCAAAAAAACGATTATCAAATTCTTGGAAGCCTTTAGTTTTGAAAATATAAAAAGACCCATTTTCAACAATTTGCTGAGCTCTTTCCTGTCTACGCCCTCTATTACGCCAATCGTAATTAATGCTTTGTAAAATTCCTTCAGAATTTTGTTCCCATATTAAAAAATCTAAGAGTTTTGCACTTGAAAATAAAGAATCCAAATTCTCTGAGCTAAAAATATGGAGTGCATTATCAAGATCATTCTTTTTTATTACTGGGGAAGTGGCTTGTAGCATGATGATAACTTCTGGAAATAATTGATTTGATGCCAAATACTCAATAGCATGAGTGATAGCTGACTCCGATGATGCTCTATCACCAGATATTTCGTCTGGCCTTAAAATAGTTTTGGCTCCATATAGTTTAGCAACCTCTAAGATTTCATGAGAATCAGATGTAACGTAAACCTCATCAATGCCTTTAGAACATTTCGCAGCTAAGATACTCCAAGCAATAAGAGGTTTTGATGCTATTTCTATTAAATTTTTTTTAGGTATAGCCTTTGATCCACCTCTTGCGGGAATGATTGCGATAGTTTTCATGTTTTTCTCTACCTTAATAAAAGTTGATTTTTATGCTCCAAATAAATTCGCTTCAACAATTTCACAAATAATATGCCCAATCATAATATGGCTTTCTTGTATATTTGGTGTGTGTTCTGATGGAACCCGAATACATACATCACATATGTCAAGTAATTTTCCACCACTTTTTCCAGTTAATCCGATAACAATCATTCCTTTTCTTTTCGCAACTAAGGCTGCTTCAAGAACATTTCTCGAATTCCCACTAGTGGATATTGCTAATAAAACATCATTTTCAGAGCCAAAAGCTTCTACTTGTCTTGAAAAGATAAAGTCATAATTGTAATCATTCGCTATTGCTGTGACTGATGAAGTATTACAATTTAATGCAAGTGCAAAAAGAGCTCTTCTTTCAATTAAAAATCTTGAAACAAATTCAGCTGCAATATGTTGACTATCAGCAGCACTTCCACCATTACCACATACCAATAGTTTATTATTACCACGAAAAGCGTTTTCAATTACTTTAACCGTAAACGATATTTCTTCATGGCATAGTTTTGCAATATTTAATTTAACATCTATTGATTTTTGTATTAATTCATGAATTTTATTTTCTTCCATTTTTTAATCCTTAAATGCAAATTTATAATTACAGTTTTGAACAATAATATCAAATTTCTTCGTAAAAGAAGAGAGCTCATTTTCAAAAGTAGTAGAAAACTCATAGACGAGATCAAATTTAGCTTTATTTTTTCCTAAAAATGTTTCTACAAATTTTCTGGCACTAGAGTCTTTAATACAGTATCCTATTAGTAAATTATTTGGTTTGCTATACAAACTTAACATATTCACAAAATGTAGAATTTTTTCCTGATTATTCTGACTTAAAACTTTATAAAAATTTAAAATATCAAAAAAAACTACATTTCTATTTTCTATAAAATCTAAATTATCTGAAAAATAATATTTTAATTCATTAACAGTTTGAGTATATCTTTCTGGCGTTCCAATATCTCTAATATAATCAATAGATTTATATGCAAAAACAGCCCGTTTTTTTTGCAATAAAGTTGGTAAAAAATCTTTTTCAAAGTTTTGGGGATATTTATCTTGAGCAGTAAAAATTAATTCAGAATTTACAATTGAAACAGCTGCATTTACATTATTAAAAAAAAGCATTTCATTAGGATGCGGACGAACTATTAATTCTTTTATTTCTCCAGTTTGTTCATTGTAATCAATCAAATCAGCATCTAAAGGATGAAAATTTGAGTGAACAGTCAGTGTACATTCTGAATTTTTTTGCTCATGAAAGAAACAAAATTTATTAAAATTAATATTAAATATTAAATCCCCACTTAAAAATATAAGATATTTAGTATTTATTTGATTTTTAATCAGAGATAAACAGCCAAATGTGTCTAAAGGAGTTTCTTCAATAATGACTACAACTCTATTATCATAACAATGACTGACTCTTTGTTTAATAATTTCAGCCTTATATCCAGCTAAAATAAATATTTTTTCAATTCCTAAATCTAGAAGAAAATCTATCTGCCAGAAAAGAACTGGTTTTCCATTAAATTCAATGAGTGGCTTAGGAAGTTCAGGAAATAAAGCTTTAATTCTAGTTCCTTTTCCACCAGCAAGAATAGCTGCTGAATAGTTTTTAAAATTTATTTGACAATTATGTTGCACCTAAAACCTCAATGAAAAAAACTAGTCTGTCCACCATCTACTGTTAAAACAGCACCAGTTATAAATGAAGCTTGTTTAGAACAAAGAAATAAACTTGCTTGTGCAACTTCATTTACCTCTCCCAAACGATTCATTGGAACATGTGCTTTAAGCATTGCTTGAACTTTTAGAGGATCTTCTCGCATTTTGACATCCCATACGCCACCTGGAAAAAAGATATTCCCCAAAGCTAAACAATTTACCCTAATACCTTTAGATGCTAATTTTTTTGACAAATGTTTAGAAAAAGTTTGTAAAGCAGATTTTGCAACTGAATAATCTATCGGAGCTTCATACGCTTCAAGGCCACAAATTGAACTAATAAATAAAATATTACCAGCAGATTTTTCTAATAAAGGAAGGAATTCTCTTACCGTATTCACTGCTGAATTAAAATTTAAATTAAAAACTTTCTCAAATTGCTCAGAACTAGGAACTGGATCTAATACGCTTTTACCACTTCCTACGTTACAAACTAAAATATCTAATTCGGAAATTTCTTTTTCAATATTTTTTCTTAAATTCGATATAGAAATAGGATCAGTAAAATCGCATTGCCTTAACTCTACTTTTTCTTTAATTTCCATTGGAAATTGTGAATTATTAAAAGAGTCCATAGTTCTAGCTGTATAAAAAACTTTTGCACCATTTATTGCAAAATGATTAGCTATACTCAATCCAATTCCTCTGGAAGAGCCAGTGACAAGAACCTTATTGTTTTCAAATTCAATTTTCATTTCACAACCATTATTCTTTAATATTTATTCACAAGATAATCTTGAGCACATTTTCGCAGCAGCAATTGAATATGCAATTAAAGGAAAATTACCAAGTAGTTTGATATTCTTTTTTGGTACCCCTTTAGAACCACCTCTTGCAGGAATAATTGCATAAAAACTCATATTAAATTCTCATTTAAATTTTTAAACAATTCTTGAATATATTTTAACTGTTTTTTAAAAATATTTAAACCTTCATCATCTCTGTAAGCTTGCATTATAAATAAACCTTCATATTGCAATTTATTTAATAATAAAAACACTTCTTTTATATTTGCGTCACCCGTTCCAAGAGCAACAGAGCCACCATTCTTTTTTCTGTCTTTTATATGAACATCTGTTACATAGCTACCATAATACTCAAACTCTTTAGTAGAATTATAACCAATACTTGCACTATTTCCAATATCGTAATTAACGGCGATCATTTTATTTGAGAAATTTTTAAGTAAAGATAAAAAATTTTCAGGACACAAATCTGTTTCCAAAGATAAATAAACTGAATTTAATTCAGCTTCTTTTAGACATTGTGAAATTGACTGGACAAAAATTATTTTATCCTCATCAGTTTTTAAAGATGAATTATCAACACAAGGAATTACAATATTATTAACCCCAAGTGTAGGTGAAATTTTTATAATATGTTTTAGGACAGAAATAGCTTCTTCAAGCTTATATTTATCTTTTCCATGCAAAGGAGACTCCATAAAAAAGTCTGCACAAATACTCCTAACATTAACACCTGTTTCTTGAACAATTCCTTTAATTTCTTCAATCCCACCAGAATAAATTAAAGGATTTTTTTCAAACCTGTCATAGTCTAAAATAAATTCAATACTATCTAAATTTAATGAAGCAGCTATAGGGAACTCATCTTTCCAAAAATGAATAGGATGTGCTTGATATTTTCCTTCAAATTTTGGTAACAAGCGCCCCTGCATTACACCTAGTTTTAATTCTTTCAAAACCACTTCTCCAATCTTTCAAGAGCCATCCAAAAACCTTCACCGTCATTTTTATGCCCCTGCCAAATTTCAGGAATAAATGATGCATTTGGACAATGCTTATCCAACAAATAAGCTAGCTTATTAAATTCAATCTCTCCCTCACCAATTTGGAGACCTTCACCGTCTACTCCTTCTGCATCACCTAAATGAATATGTGCTGTATAAGGTGCTACGAAATTTAAAAATTGTTCCATACTATATTTATGATAATTACAGGTTAGATGCGAATGTGAATAATCTAAGCACATTCTATAATTAAATTCTTTACAAAACCAAGCACATTCTTCTGGAAATTTAAATAAATTTTGATATTGCTGCCCGCCCATATGCCATGGAAAAGGAGCCATTGTTTGTGGTATTAATTCTACTTCAGGATCTTCAAATTGTTTGAAACTTTCAAGAAGTTCATAGTACATAGGCTTTCTAAGATGTTCTTGCAGTGGGGCATTTTGTGTAAATCCTCCTACGTTTGCAACAATTAAAGGCCTTTTTTCATTTGGAAAATATTTTTTTAATTCCTTCGTAATGGCAACGACTTTTTGCATATTTTGAATAGACTTTTTCCTATACTCTAAATCAGGCGAACAGAGATCTAACAAATGATCTCCTTCAAATAATTCAGGAGCATGAACAACAAACCCTTGTGTATAAGTCCTATCAAAAAATTGTGAGATATTTTCTTCCATATCTTTGTAACTTAAATGAAATTCAACAATGTCTGGATGAGATATTTCTATTATTTGTTTAAAGTCATGATATCTAACAGGCACACCCCAATTTCTTTTAAATTTATATTTCTTAGGCCTAATCAGTAAATTACCAGGAAGATCAGAATTATACAAAATTTCACCAGGGTTAATATTTCTCTTTGCTAAGTTCCCAATTAATTGATTAATTTTGTAAGGCTGCAGACCTTTACCAGGACTAATAAATTCAAACATATCTTCTTTAAATACTTCATCTTTACTTATAAAAACTTTAGCAGTAATACTTTTCGCTAAGTTTTCTCTATTAATCAACTCACCTTGGCTTATTCTTCTTTTCATATTCTTTGAACCGAGAGCTAACTCTACATTCCTAATACAACGAACCATTTCTTTCATTTCACTAGGCAAAAGACTTACTTTATGGTCGTTACCTTCCATTTTTTTATCGAAAGTAAAATGCTTCTCAATAATTTTAGCACCTAGAGCTATAGCTGCAATAGGAACTTCAATTCCTCTTTCATGTCCTGAATAACCTACTACAGAAGTAATTTTTTGGAGTTGAGATAAATAATTTAAATTAACATCTTTAAAAGGACTTGGGTAAGTAGAATTGCAGTGCAATAAAGCATAAGGGGTTTCTAAAGAATTCAATAAATCAATTGCAAATTCAATTTCATTTTGTGATGACATCCCACAGGAACAAATTAAAGGTTTTCCTGTTTTTGCAATGGCTGTTAGGAGTTCATGATTCGTTAAATCAGCTGAAGCAACTTTATATAAATTAATACCATAATCTGCTAAAGCATTTACACTTTGTACATCCCAAGGAGTACAGAAAGCAATAATTTTCTTTTCTTTACAGTAATTAAATAACTCAAAAAGGTCATTATTAGATAATTGCACTCTAGATA
>CAYSZE010000063.1:0-9250 GCA_964435255.1 uncultured Oligoflexia bacterium | reverse complement strand
TGATATTTTATTAAGAAAAAACTTATTTTTCCATTTCAGTTTAAATATTATATTAAAATTATCGACGACCTCAATGCCCTTAACCAATCCAGTAGGATACTTAATAGAGTTCACTTCAGTAAGTGGTAAATTGCTTGTATTTTTTAATTCTTCAACTCCAATTATGTCATTAATTAAAGAACTCACTACAAAATTTTTATTTCTTTGCAGCATTGCCCTTAATATTGAAAACTCTACATCATATGCTGTTACTTTTCTTTTATTATGAAAATAAATATTCTTTTTTAAATAAGCTTGACAGACATTATCTTCACAGTAAAAGTGTTCAATTAAAGAATTTTGTTTTAACTCGTCATTATTATAGCTATCTTCTCTTGAAACCAAACAGCCATGTACTGAAGCTGTAAATGTTTCAATTACATGCGATACAGCTCTGGATGTATCCCAAGGTATTTGTGGTATTTCAGATAAATTTATCGTTATGGTTTCATCAGGAGGGAAATTAATATTGCTTGAAAATAATTGCTTTACCTTATTAAAGATAAAAAAAACAAGAAAAGGTATTAAGATTGCTAATGCAAATCTTTTTAAGTCAATACTTTTTAACTTCATTGCACAGTTTCCATTAACAATATTAAACAAATAGTCATTCACTTATTAAGTATTAAAAAAATTATCATATGTCTATATAAATTAGAAAAAATAAATATTTCAATTTTTAAAATCTAAATAGAATAAAAACTACGATTGAACAGAAACAGAAACTAAAATGATAATCTTTGATTAGCTAGGTTAGTTTATTTTTATCCTTCATAAAAGTCAAATTAATTTAAGTAATAAATAAATTATATAATTTTAAACAATAATTTTTAAAATACTAATTTTTTATAAATTTTGAATATAATCTTCTTGAATGCAATCTGCTATGCAAAAATAGACTTTTCTCTTTCATAACTAATTCATGCACTATATAAGCAGCCCAAACTCCCGCTGAAAATCCAGTAGCTAACCATCCAGTGTTACCTAATATTTTACCTAACTTTCCAAATTCCCCTAAAATAGGAAGTTCATCACATGGATAACAGTCAGCAAAAACCATTTTTCGTATAAGATTTTTAGACAATTTTTCAATTCCATTAAAACAATCAAGTTTAAAATGTTCAATGAAATATGGGATAAGAATATTTTCATGATATCTGCTAATTTTTTCCCAAACTTCTTGACTAATTATACTCTCGGTTAAATTTATTCCTGCTCCAGCTTGCGGTAATAAAAATCTTGGGCCTGTAATCTTTACTAATATGTCATTATTTTCTTGAAAAATAGAACCACAAACGTGTCCATTTCCCGCTCTAAATGTTAACGGTAATTTGCTATTAGTTTTATTAACTGTAAATTTATACTCACTCAAAGAGTCACTCATAGGAATGAGTATTTCCTTATAATTTTTTAATAAATTTGCTATGTTTAATGAATTACCGAGTATAGTAACTTCAGCCTCTATTTTTTTCTGATTACTTAATACCAAACTACAATTTGTTTGTGACTCACTTAATTCCATGACAGATGCTTGAATAAACTTTACATTATTGCTTTGTAAATAACTTAACATAGATTGTGTAAATTTTTCTGTATTTAAGCAAATTAAACTTTCATTTTTTTCTTTAAAAATAGAACTTTCAGCAGTGGGATCTAAATCGAATCCCAGTTTTACTGCTTCTGTTAATTCCTGTTTTTCAAAATCTTGTATCCCAAAGCGAAAGCATGGCGCTTGCAACCAATTATCTTGTTCATTTAAAGTTTTTAAAATATTTTGGGAAAATAAATTTGAACCGTTGCTACAAAATTGCTGTAAATATTTTGCGACTTCATGTCCATGAGCAACATCTGCTCGCGTAGGAGGATCATTTAAGGATGGCCAACAGACATGCAATGAATGTGAAAAATTGCTGAGCAGTTTGGTCTTTTCAGGATAAATAAGAGCAATTCTTAAATTTTGACGACACAAAAAAAAGGCACAAAAACAGGCAAAGGGCCCTGCACCAATAATAGCAATATCATAGGATTCTGTTTCCATATCCCTCTCAATAAATGCAATTAATATGAATCATGAATCGATTTTTTTATAAACCAAGGCACACCAATCACCAAGAGTAAAAGCTTCAACAAAACGGGTTGGAAATTTTTGCATAAACTCTTTAAATTCTTCCATTTCAATGACTAATATTCCTGATAAAATAATTGTAGCATTGAGACTCGCATGAGTGCAAATAGGATCTATAATGGCTTGTAAAGGCTTGCTTTCTATATTTGCAATAACCATAGGAAAGTTCGTTTCATCAATTTTAACTAAATGATCAATGATAAATTTTATATCTGGAGTATGATTTACCCTTGCATTTTCGTTGGCAATTTTTAAACAATCTGGGTCTAAATCGGTTCCTAGTACCTGCTGCGCTCCTAGTTTTCGGGCCGCAATTGCTAAAATGCCACTCCCCGTACCCACATCTAGCACTGATTCTGGTATTGGATACTTTAACATAGCTTGAAGACAGAGTTTTGTAGTTTCATGCTGTCCTGTTCCAAAAGCCATACCAGGATCAATTATAATTTTATGCTCTTGTATGAACAGCTTTGCTTCTTCCCACGGGGGTAAAATAGCAATTTTATTCTCAATTAAAATAGGTTTAAAAGAAGCTTTCCAACTTTCACGCCAATTTTGATCAGAAATAGGTCTAATAATAAAGGTATTGGCATCATATTGAAATTGAATTTGTTTAAAGACGTATTCTAATGAACTTTGCACAGACTGCAAATATTCAATATCTTCACTATAAATGAGCGCTGGCGTTTTGATCGCGAGCTTTGCATAAAAGTCTGGCTTGGGGGTATCAGGATTATATTCGGCAGGAATATCACAATCTACTGAACCAATAACAAAATTCTCAATGCCCAATTGCGTTAAAATAGAAGCCAGTAAATCTTTGTTTTCTTCAGCAATATAAATTGCAAGCTCATAACAAGTAGTTTGAGAAATGTTCATTTATTTATATATCCCTTTCATAGATTATATCACGTTTCTTAATTTACCTTTTTAGCATCTATGTCCTTTATTAAATTTGTGCTATAGAGTCATAAGTTGGCAATATAAGAACCTGTTTCAACAAAACAGCCATACCTCTTTTTGAGAGAGAAAAAAAGTGTTTATGTTAAAGAAATCCTCCCTTGAGAGTCAGAAAAATCATGAGGATCTACTTCGTATTGTCATTGGTAGTGGTGCCTTGGGATTATTTATTGCTTATAGAACTTTAATTGAATTTCCTAATACAAATTTATATGTTTTAACTAAAACCATCCCTGAAAAAGATATTTATATAGAGACTCCTAACAATGGTTTAAAGAAATTTAATTTTAATAATTTCTTTTTTATAGATAATGAAAAAACAAGCTGCCCACCAGTCAATAATAGAAATATCTTTTTTTATATTTGCTTACCTCCTGAACAAATTATTCATTTACCTAATTATCTTAATCTTGTTTTAAAAAATTGTAACATTGCATGTAATTATTCTGTTATTTTTCTCAACAATGGAATAATCAACTATAAAGAATTTATAAATTCTTTATACTTAAAAAACTGTTTAATTATCAGATGTATTGTTATTTCTGGTTTTATGCGAACATTCACAGAGAAAAATATAATTATAAAAAACACATCTGGTAATACTATTTATTACGGATATTATAATAAATTGAATACTATAAAAAAGTATTTATTTCCTAAAAGACACTTAAACTGGATTTATAACGATAATATCTTTAAATTAGAAAAAGCAAAATTTATAACCAATTTTATCTTAGGCTTATTTATAGGCAATAAGTTGCTTAAAAACAGAGAAATATTGACAATTTTGAATTCAGACCAGCTAGATGACATTTTTACTAACTATTGTATAATATTTTCAGATAATCAAATCAGCAAAAAATATTTGCATTTTTACTTTAATAAAACGATTGCAAGTACAGGCGAGAACATTAATAGTATTTCATATGCTTGGTATCATGGCAATAAAAAACCTTTTGAATATTTTCTTGCAAAAATTAAAGAATTATCTTATTTATCAGGTAATATTAAGGTGCAAGATTTTTTTAGTAAACTTATAAACCTTAACATTAAATAACCTATGATTGCTTAATTGAAAGAAAATTTATGACAACGCCTCAATTTCATAATTTTTTAGCAAGAAAAAACGCGCCAGCAACAAAAGCTTTTATTATAATTAATTTTATAATTTATTTTCTCACTTGCTTCCATGAACACTTTGATATTCAAAAGTTAATTCAAGGACCAGGAATTAATTCACTTATTACTTTTGGTGCAAAAGAAAATGGATTAATTGCTATTGGTGAAATTCAACGTTTTTTTTTCCAATTTTTCTCCACGGAAATTTAGTTCACATTTTCATAAATATGTTTGGTCTCTGGTCAGTGGGGCGCATATTTGAATTTATTGCTGGTTCCAGAAATTTTATTGTACTATATGTTTTAGCAGGAATTTCAGGTAATATATGTAGTTTTGCACTTATACCTAGCTTATCTGTAGGTGCTTCAAGCAGTTTATTTGGGATACTTTTTTGTCTTTATATTATTCAAAAATATGAAGAAAAAATATCGAATCAATTAAAATATCAAAAACCAAGTATGCAACTAGGTAACATAATACTTATTAATATAATATTGAATATTGGATTTGGCCTCTTCTCTTCAATATTTGATTGGGCAGCACATTTAGGTGGAGCTATTGCTGGTACATTATTTGGTTTTGCTCTTACAACTAGACATAATTGGAATTTAAAAATTATTTTATCTGAAAAAAAGCAGACTGTTATAAAAAAGACTATCTTTGATTACTATCAGATTTATTATTTTGGCATTATTTTAATAAATATCTTATTTTCCATTTCTTTTTTTAATATAAAAAACTATCAAATAAGTTATGGAAAAGCTTTAAAAAAAGCAGCAAATAATGAAACTGTATTTTTAAAATATTCTGACTTGTCACAATATGAATTCATACTTGTTGTTCAGAATAATGAAACTAATCCTAGCAAGATTCTAGAAGATGCTTTATTTTTACATAAAAATTCAAATTTTTTACCTGCAATAAAAATGTATGACATATTGCAACAAATGATAAATTATAATTTTGCTTCCCCTGAATTTAGTAACGATAAAAATAAAAAACTGATAACACAAGCCTTTGAACTTGCCAAAAATTCTTTACCCTTGCCCACAGAACTTTATCCAAAGACAAGTCTAATGACTACAATGACCCCAGATATTTGTGCAAAACCAGCTACATTATTTATGACCCTCGGTTATTTTGAAATTGCTGGTAATTTATTTGAATGTGCTTATTTGTTAAATTCATCTTCTGATAGTTATGCTATCAACTCAATTGAATCATATTATCTAGCAGGGGATAAAAAAGGCTTAGACGAAGTGCTGTCAATTATCAATTTTTTAGATAAAAAAACAACAACACAGTAAAAAATACTTCACTGTGTTGTTGGCTAGGATTAAAAAATTATTCTTCTACATAAAGATTCTGTGAAAATTTTGTCCCCTTATGATTTTGCTTTTTTTCATGACTCTTTTTCATTTGTTCAAGAGCTTTTTTTGCACATTGATGAATACTGTTGTACATATCAGATGATTTTACTGTTACGTTTCCATTAAAACTACCATCAGACCAAATTAAATGAGATATTTGTTCTTCTCTTTGAATGGATAAAGTCCACTTAGTAGTTATATTATTCAAAGCAATTGGATGTAACTTATCCTTTGTCTCCGCTTCACAAGCATCTCTTAATGCACTTGTTAATTCAAAACCATCTGCCGCAACTTGTATTGACATAAGTACTCCTTTATTCAACGAAGTCTAGCGGCACTTTATCATAATTAATTCATTAATGCTACTATTTTTCTACGAATTGAGTGGACAGTTTTTGTGCAATTAATAAAGGAATTTGACAAGCTTCCTCAATTGCTGCTGTTTTACTCCCAAGAAAAAATCTTTTTAAAGCACTCCCCGCACTTGCTCCCATGACTAGCAAGTTATAATCTGAATTTTTATTTATGTAATTCAATATTTCATCTCCTACACGCCCTACATCCATATGAGTAGAAATATTACTAATTTTAAAGTCATTCCGCATTTTTTCTTCTACACTATTTAATAACATTTGTTTTTGTGCTTTTATTTCATCTATTGTTTCTTTTTGCACTTGCGAAGGAACGTAGTCAATAGGAAAGATATGTGAAACATTTAAATCAAAATGTAAGTTTAAGGTATCTATAATATGTAAAATGACTAAATTAACTGATAATTTATTTGTAATTTCAGCTGCGTATTTTTCAGCCAAATGACTATCTTCTGTTAAGGCGCTAGCAATAATAATAGATTTCGGCAACCAACTTGTCCAATTATCACCATCAGGCATTAATAAAGTTGAAACATGACATTCTTCGCAGATTTCTATTGCTGGCGAACCAAATAATATTCTTTCCCAAAAATTATGTTGTTGTTTTATCACAATAACTAAATCATAAGAAAATTTTTTTTCTTCGACCATATCAATAGCTGCTGTAACTTCATTATCAAGTTTAATCTCATATACAATATTATTAGGCAGCGGAATATTAAATACACTTGCTAAATTATTAAAATGATCAATTGTCTCTAGTTTTTTCTGTTCCAGAAATTTAATATAATCTTCTGTATGAGGAAAATCAGGCTGGGGCTGTATCACATTTTCGTCAAAGTAATTATTTGGCACATGTGTATAATACTCTCCACAGCTTAAAATTGTCAGTTCCGCAGCAAAAAGATGCGCAAATCTCAAAGCTACAACTTCCGCATTTCTTGCCACATATGATAAATCAGTAACACAAAGAATTTTTTTTATCATTTGCATTTAATAATCTCCTTTGAGATTTTCAATTAGCTTTAAAATTTTAATTTATTTGCTTCTTTTACTCTACCTGTTGCAAGTAATATTTTCATGAGCATATTTTTAGCACTTATATTATTTTTATCTTGTGCTATTAAAAACTTCATTGCTAACTCAGCAAATTTCATTTCTTTTAATTCAAAATATATTTTTGCTAATAAAAGTGTATTTTCACTATTTCTAGGAACCCTGGCAAAAGCGGGCAATGCCAAAAATAAAGCTTTTTCTGCTTCTTTATTATTTAACAAAGTCTCAATGGCAGTCGTTAGCATGCCTCCACACTGGTATTGATAACTTTTTAAGTAAGAAGCGCGTATCCTTTGCTCTAATAAGCTTTCATTTAAAGGTTTAAGGACATAATCAATATATCTCCCTTCCTTTATAAATTTTAGATCAATATTTTCAGTAATTTCAATGATAGCCAAACAAGGCGGAGGAACTTTATAACGATAACTCGCTGTGAGAAATTGCACAGGAAAAAAATGATAATGTTCAAAGATCGTGACATCTTCTACGATATAATGAAAAAGAGTTCTGTTTTTGTAAATAATATCAATAGCTTCTGCTACATTCCGTGCCCGTCTTATTTGCTTAGCACCACATCTTTTTAGAGCTTTTTCTATAATTAAGGCAGATGGATCGTCTGCACTAATATACAAAGCTTGCAGAAGAAAATCAGATTGCACTTTAAACCCCTTAAATTACTAAAAAATAGTTTAAAACCCGCTTTTGTTCTAGTGTATGCTTTTATCCTGTATTTTACCTTGCACACCTTATATTTCCTTGACAATTGTAGCAGAAGATTTTATCAGAACCTTTTACATTACTGCGTATAGAAAACGTAGTCATCACCAGCAACGCACCCTGTGCCAGGTTGGGCTTTATAAGGCAATAGTGTCCTGATAAGCGTATGCCCCTAGCAGCAAGTGCCTCAATAGCAATGGTAAGCCCATTCAAGGAGTAAAAAATGGCTCTTAAATTCAGATTACAAAGATTAGGAAACAAAGGCCGTCCTTTTTATCATGTTGTCGTCACCGACTCTCGTAATGCGCGCAATGGCCGTTTTATTGAGCGTGTTGGTTACTATAACCCAATGCCTGCACAGTCTGAAGTTGAATTAAAAACTGACAGACTTGTTCACTGGTATAGTGTTGGCTGCCGTCCAACAGATAGCGTTGCAAATCTTCTTAAAATTAAGAAGGTAAACCTCGCAGATCTTGCAAAAAATTAATTTTTTTAGACGGATAGATTACTCAATGCGTCTTATCCGTTGCGAGAAGTGTTAAGTTGGTTCAGCCAAGTATATACATTAACACTTCACTTATTTAGCAGTATATACTTATTCATTTATTGGAGTTTTATATGGCAAATCATGTTTCTTCTGAAAAACGCGCGCGCCAAACTGAAGTGCGTCGTTTACGTAACCGTGCAAATATGAGCACAATGAAAACAGCAGTTAAAAAAGTTCTTGAAGCTGTGCAAAAAAAAGATTTTTCTCAAATTGATGTTTTAATGCGCAATGCACAATCAGCAATTGCAAAAACACGTCAAAAAGGAACTATTCATAAGAATAACATGGCGCGCCGTATCAGCCGTTTAAATTCTTTTGTTAACAAAGCTCGTAACGCTAAATAAGTTCTCTTAATAAAAAAGGGCATACTTAAGTTTAAAAGCTTAAGTATGCCCTTTTTTATTAATTAATTAATATTTTATAATATAATAAACATATACATTCTTGGGTCTAAATTCTTTTTTAGTTACTGTATCATCAACAAGCACATTATCATTAATTTTATTATTTACAGGCTTATTATTACTATTTGATAAAAAATATTTTTTTTCAATTTTAAGATTATTTGTAGATACCAAATTTGGTTTTTCCGATAATGAATCAAGCTGTAAAGATCCTACTCTTTCACCAAAAATACGCGTTAATTTGTCTAGATCTGCAAACTGATCACTTCTGGCACCTGAAACACCTCGCAAAAATAAACCGCGGTAATCAGGAATATTAAAATAACCTGCATAACCTCCATATAATTTTCCAATAGCTTGATACAAACTTGGGTATTGCGAGGTTAAAAAAAACCTTCCATCACATAGCAACCAACCATCGGGAATATTTGCCCCTGCAAAAGCAACAACTGTGCCTGCTGGTATTGTTTGCTGTAGATTGCTTTCAACTTGCGTTTGTAATTTATTAATAGAATTAATTAAAGAAACATTCATTGTATTTA
>CAYSZE010000062.1:0-8393 GCA_964435255.1 uncultured Oligoflexia bacterium | reverse complement strand
TGGTGCTAGAAACTCTGGTAAAAATAACCGTAACAATGATCGTTCAGGTAAATTTGGCCACTCTAATCGTTTTGGGGACAATAAAAAGTCTGCTGCTAAATCATCTGATAGATATTCAGGATTTGGCGGACGTGGTAATATTAAAAAATCAGCTGAATCTGGAGCAAAAAGAAATTACCCGATAGCTTAAAATTATACATCTGTTCACATGGAAAAATATCATTTTGTTGAGTATATAAACAAAATGAATGTAAGCTTGAGACATATTATAACGAGTTTATTACTCTTAGTGTCTCAAAATTATTGGAGATTTCCTTGTGAATGATAATCAAGTTCAAGTGAAAAAAGACCTCAGTTTTCTTGCCGAAGGCTGGAGGTCTTTACTTTTAGGTGAGTTTTCTAAACCCTATATAGATAATTTAAGACAACTTTTACTTAACGAAAGTAAAAAGGGTTATGAGTATTTTCCTCCCAAAGAAAAAATTTTCCGTGCATTAAAACTAGTCGATTATAATAATACTCGGGTTGTCATTATAGGACAGGATCCTTACCATGGAAAAGGACAAGCAAATGGCCTTGCATTTGCTGTAGAAAATGGAATTGCTCTTCCCCCTTCTCTCAATAATATTTTTAAAGAAATTACTGCAGATATTGGAAAACGCCCACAAAAATCATGTCTAGAAGCATGGGCTGAGCAGGGTGTTTTATTATTAAACACAGTACTCACTGTCCGCGCTAATCAAGCCTTTTCCCATCGCGACAAAGGTTGGGAAATTTTTACCGATAAAATTATTTCTCTATTAAATGACAAAAATTCTCCTATTATTTTTGTCTTATGGGGCTCTGCTGCACAAGCAAAAGAAAAAATGATAACTAATAAAAATCATAGAATTTTAAAGTCGGCACATCCTTCCCCACTATCTGCACATAGGGGTTTTTTTGGCTGTAAACATTTTTCAACTGTTAATGCAATTTTACGTTCATTAGGTCAAAATGAGATTAACTGGATTACCTAATGATCTTTACGGAGACATTTCATGTTTAAAGAAAAAAAGAATAATTTTGATGGCAAAAAATACTATGAAGTTTCCATAAGTGGTAAACAATTATTATTAAACTCATTTTTAAATAAAGACACTGCATTTACGCTAGAAGAAAGAAGAGAATTTAAATTAGACGGTCTTATACCTAATGTTGTTGAAACTTTAGATGAACAAGTGGTTCGAGTATATGGACAATATTTAAAAAAAGAAACAGATATAGAAAGAAATATTTTCCTAACTCAATTATATGATAGAAATGAAACTCTATTTTTTAGGCTATTACAAGAACACTTAGTGGAAATGGTTCCTGTATTTTATACTCCTACTGTTGGCGATGTTGTTCAACAATTTAATCAAAATTTTAGAAGACCACGTGGGCTTTTTATTTCTTACCCACAAATGGCTAAAATTGAAGATATCTTTAATAATATTCCTGATGCCTATGATATCCGCGCAGTATGTGTCACCGATTCTGAAGCAATTTTAGGAATAGGTGACCAAGGGGTTGGAGGAATTGTTATTTCAATTGCTAAACTTGCTATGTATACATTATGTGCAGGTTTTCACCCAACAAAAGTTTTACCAATTGTATTAGATGTGGGAACAAATAATAAAGATTTATTACAAAATCCGCTCTATTTAGGTTGGAGACATGAGAGAATTAGAGATGAACAATATGACGATTTTATCGATGCTTTTGTAACAGCTCTAAGAAAAAGATTTTCTAATGTTTACTTACACTGGGAAGATTTTGGCAGACAAACTGCGCGAAGAAATTTAGACCGTTACAAAGAAGAAATGTGTACTTTTAATGATGACATGCAGGGTACTGCTGCTGTTACTTTAGGTGCTATTTTAGCTGGTTTAAAAGTCAATGGCACAAAAATGCGTGATCAAAAAGTAGTGATACATGGCGCAGGTACAGCGGGCTGCTGTATTGCTGATCAAATTTTAGCTGCAATGATCGCTGACGGTCTTTCTGAACAAGAAGCTCTTTCGCGCATGTATTTAATTGATATGCATGGCATGTTGCATGCTAATATGGATCATCTCGAATATTTTCAAAAAAAATATGCACAACCTGTTGAAGTTTACGAAAATTGGGATCGTGTGAAAGGAAAAATAATTTCTCTTGCCGAAGTCGTAAAAAACGTCAAACCCACAATTCTCATTGGCACCTCGACTCAAACAGGAGCATTTACAGAAGATATTGTAAAAATGATGGCTTCTTATTGTGAACGTCCCATTATTTTTCCCTTATCTAATCCGACTTCTCGGTGTGAAGCAACGCCATCTAATCTTATAGAATGGACCAATGGAAAAGTGCTTGTAGCAACTGGGAGCCCCTTTCAAGATGTCCGCTATAATGGAAAAGTCTATCCCATTGGGCAATGCAATAATGCTTTTGTGTTTCCTGGCCTTGGTTTAGGAGTTGTTGCTTCGAAAGCAACGCGTGTCAATAATGAAATGCTTGTTGCATGTGCTAAAGTTATAAGTGAATGCGCTCAAATAAATAGAGATCCAAACCTTTCGCTTCTGCCTTCCCTCACTGATATTTCTGAAGTCTCATATAAAATTGCGCATGCAACTTCATTAGCAGCGCAAGAATCTGGAGTCGCCTCAAAAATGTCTGAACAAGAAATACATGCTAGCATCCACGCAAATATTTGGAAAACTGGGTATGTAAAATACATTTATAAAGAAACATTAGAATAAGAATCTATCTACCTCTAGAATTCAAAACTTTAGTTTTTGAAAAAATAATGTTAGCATTGAATATTACTATATTTTCATGCTAAAGGTTAATAATGCTCATTGATGTGTTTTTTGTTTATTTTGCTGCAGCATTACTAGGGGGGCTAGTCTCAACAGCACCTCCTGGACCTTTAAACATTCAGCTTATTATTCTTTATCTAAAGAAACAAAAGAAAAATTTATTAGCATTTCAAACAGGTATTATATTAACAGATTTTATTTTTTGCTTAGCTGCATTTTTAATGGCTGAACAAACCTTGCATGCCGAAGTAATTTTAAATTTCCAAAAGAACCATTTCTTTTTTTTGAATTTAATATTTATCGCATTTATTTTAATATTGGGAATATCATTTGTCTATAATTCAAGGAAAAACAAAACAAAAATTGAAAATAATTTATCTTCCACGGAACAAACGCAATTTGAAAATATAAGTATTATTAGCTCTTTTACAAAAGGAGTCGTTGGAACCTTGACGATTCCTACTTTACTTCCGTTCTGGTATCTTTGGTGGATAGGGCAAAATATTTCAGATGACTATCAGCTTGAATATTTAATACTACCAATATTTCTTGGAGTTTATATTGGCGACATTGCTATTTTCAAATTATACAGATTACTTGCCTATGGACTTAATAAGAAAATTAAGCAGTTCAAAATATATAGAGTCGAAGCTTTTGTTGGGTATATACTTTTACTTTCAGCAGCAATATTACTATTTAAATCATTTTACTTTTAAAATGGAAATTACTAATGAATATAACAAAAGTTTTCTTAGTCATACTTTCAAAAGTATTAAGTTTGTTTTTTAGAAGTAGAACCATTAGACATATTTTAAGTTTAACTAACGATGAAAAAAAAGAATTTTTGGTTAAAATAATAAACGAAAATCAAAAATACATAGAACAAGAAAAACAAGAGTCAACTAGTAATAATTCTTTTAAATTTGTACAAAATTATAATCAATTGCCTTGTACAATTGAAACAAGAAAAAAAAGAGCAGACCTTTTAGAAAAAAACGGCTTCCGCGATAAACAAATACTACTTATGGGCGATGATGATTTGTTATCAGTAGAACTTGCTGCGAGAAATTTTAAACATGTAACAGTTCTGGATTGCGACCACAGCTTATTAAATAAATTAAAAATACTGACTAATGAGGTTAAATATCCGATAAATTATTTTCATATTGATCTTTATCATGGAATTCCTAATTATTTAAATAACTTATTTGATGTTGTGTGTTTTGATCCACCCCAAAATAGTAAAGACTTAAATATTTTTATAGAATCGGCATTAAAAGCTATTAAATACAATGATTCTCGCTTATATATGATGATTAATACCTCAGCCCTAGGTCAAAAAAATTTCAATAATATATCAGACATTATCTCTGCCAAAGGCTTCAACGCAACAAATAAATTTGAATTTTTTAACTGTTACCCCTTAAATAAAGGCCAATCATTATTACTTTCGTTTGTATCACGCTTCTTAAATGGGAAAATGAATTCAAATAAATATGTAAATTGCAAGTATTATTTTACCGATTGTTATGAGTTTAAATATTCAAATGAAAAAGACCTTGCCGAAGTTGAAAACAACAATCCAATGCCTAGCAGCAGTGATAATTCAGCTTTATATTTAACTGAATACCCAACTCCCAGCTACTCTAATGCAAGAGCCCAAAATAACATCATTAAATAGTTGTATTTTATCCCCTAATATCCTTCACTGATTAAAAAAAATAATTTAAACTCTCCGATGTTTATAGTACATATTTGTACGATATTCCTGAAAGGATCAAACGTTGGTAAATGAGTTTAAAAAAATCGCTATTATTGTCCAAAGATGTGGACAACAGATCCAAGCAGGTGCAGAAGTCTATGCTTTTAACTTAGCAAAATCTTTAGCCGAACAAGGTATGGCAGTTGAAGTTCTTACCAGCCAAAGTGATGACTACATTTATTGGAATAATAATTTAGCGCAAAATGAAGAAATTAAGACAAATGGAAAAAGCTTTATTATTAAAAGATTTCCTGTTTTACATACAAGACAAAAAATTTTATTTGGTTTAATTAAAAGAATTAGCTATATTTTATGTAAAATTAGTAAAAAATTATCTCAATTATTTAGTCCCATTTTTGATTATTTATTTCTAAAAAGCCAAGGCCCTTGGTGTCCTGCTCTATGGGACTATTTAAAAGTAAACGAAAAAGACTTCGATCTCATTATTGTAAAATCATATCTTTATGCACCAAATGTTTATGCCCTTAATACAACAATACATGCAAAAAAAGTGTTTATTGTCACAGCACATGATGAACCTGAATTTACTCAATTATTTGTCGAAAAAAGTATTAAAAATTCAGATATTTTAGCTTTTGTTTCCAAAGCTGAAAAAGAATTTTGTAATAAAGTTTGGCCAATAAGCAAAAGTAAGGGCTTTGTACTATTACCCCCAGGTCTTTCTAACGAAATTCATAATACTGAAGAATCTATTCGCTTTGATATAAAAAAGTATGAGCATCAAAACTACTACATTTATATAGGTAGAATAGATAAAAATAAGAATGTTGACTTCATTTTTGCAAACTCCCCAAAAGAATGTTTAGTGCTTTTTGCAGGAGATCTTAAATATCCAATCCCCAACGATCCCAGATTTAAATATCTAAGCAGAGTCAATGAAGCAGAAAAAGAATTTCTTTTAAAAAATGCCATAGCACTATTGATAGCTTCAAGACTTGAAGCCTATTCTATTGTTACAGCTGAAGCTATTAAAAATAACTGTCTAGTACTTGCCTTAAAAGGTTGCGGTCCTGTAGATGAACTCATAGAAGAATATGGTGGATTAAGTTGCGAAGAAAATGAATTTTCGCAAAAAATGTTAGATTTATTAAATAATAAGCCTTTAAATTTACAGATTAAAAGCGCAGAAATAGTCAAAGATAAAAGTTGGGAAAGTAATGCTAATAAAATAAAGCATATTATTTCAGAACAAAGGTAGTAATAAATGAAAGCTATGGCCACACATTTTTCTAACTTTTTTTTATTGTTAAACATATTAATTTCCTTTTTATTTATTAGAATTCCATACATTATTAAAGTCCCAAGTTTAAAATTTGTAATTTTATTTAGTTTTTTTATTGGGTTTGTATTTGGTGTAACAAGTTGTTTTTTTAAATTTAAAAAACTTACTATAGCCATACTTTTTTTTATTTTCTGTATATTTTTTCATGCATTCTGTATTTTTTACCAACCATCATTAAGAGCAAATATATCTATCCAAAATTATTTGATAATTAACAATATTACCTCTGATTTTTTGTTTACTCAGACTAGACTATATTTAATGTACTTTATTCTTTTCTTATTTCCAGTAGCTACTTGTCTTTTCTATTTAAATGAAAATCGAGACTCGAAACTAAAAAATTATTTAGCTATTTTATTGATCTTCATTACATTTATAAATTCAGTTGTCGCAATTTATCAGGGAAAAATTAACATTAACTTTCTCGCTGCAGAAAGTCTCACTTCTGTTGACGCCCAAAGATCACCCGCTCTTTTTGATGACTCAGGAGTTGCTGCTTTCTTTTTTGCCATTTCAGCCAGCACATTTTTAGCAAACTTAGCTTTCATCAAATTAAATAATTTAAGCAAATTTTTAAATATATTTTTACTAACGATAACTCTTATTGCAGGAATAACTAACGACTCTAGATCTTTTTATATGGGATTCTTCTTAACTGTTTTATTTATTTTATTTGTTAAATTTTCCTTATCTTTAATAAAAAAAGATTACAAAAAATTAGCTAAAATCATTTTTATAGTAGTCTCTGTATTTATTATTGGCAAAATATTGTATGAGAATAGTTCCTCTCCTTCACTACTCAGAATTAAACATTTTATCAATTACAATTCAAATGACTTAACATTTAATGCACTATATAATAATTTAGACCAAGAGAGATATAAGCATTTTCTTATCATGATTGAAAATTTAAAGTCTAATTTATTTTCAGGTAGTGGTGTGGGATCATTTTTAGGCAATTTAGAATTATATGCAAAAAAATTAAACCTTACTCAATTAAGTCCAGATGTCCCCACTAATTTATTTTTGTCTCTTATTTCTGAATTAGGAATTGTAGTTGGCATTATTTTAATGCTTCTGTTTTTTATTCCTATTACTTTAAGCCTTTGGAAAGTAGTGATCCAAAATAATACAGAATTTTCTTTAGACAATCAAAAGTTACCTCTTATTCCCACTATAGCAGTTTTTTCTGGTTTTCCTTTTATAGTTCTTTCTTTGACTTCATTTATGATTTTTGTACCAAGTTTAGCAATTATCGCTACTTTTCTAATAGTTTCTCCATTTACTTTATTGATTGAACAGCAAAGAAATAACGTCTTCTCTTTTTTATTTTATACAATTCTTTTATTAAGTTTTTATCTTCTAGGAATATGTGCTAATTTAATTTATCATTCAAAGCCAATTCCATATTTCCATTGGCACGACAGAGGTGTACCACAAACTCCTTTAGAAATTAGCCAACTTCCACAAACCAGTAATTTTGTTAACTCAAATAGAATGTACTTTTCAAAATTCCTAAGCCCCTCGCAATACTTATTTCTTCCTGAAGGGGCAAATAAAGGCAAGTGGTTAAAACAAAATACTGAACTTTTGCTGCTTGTTAAAGACATGCGCATTTATATTGGTCCCGACTCTCGTCACTTCCCTGTCAGCTTAGACGTTATTTTTTATTCTAATAGTGATTTTTCTTTATCAAAGAAATATAATATAGATAAAGCTGGTTGGGTATATTTTTCTTTGCCTGAAGCAAAAGAGTTTAATTCTTGCTTTGATAATATTTCTGAAAATTCTTTTTGTTACTATCGAGTAAGTGTAAGCCCAAGTTGGAAACCAAATTTTCTGAATTCTATTGGTTTTTTTATTGAAGACAAATATACGCCTGGACTATGATATGGAGCTGCTTTGATTAGAAAATTTATTGTGCAAAATTCACTCAATCTTCTTGGAAATCGTGGAGTTAAGTATCTTTGCTTTGCCATGGCGGCAGCAATAGGGATAGCAGTAGTTGAATTATGTATTTCAATTATAATTCAGTTACTATTGGGAAGTTTTAATTTTATTAATTCACCTAACAAAATTTTTAATTATGAACTGCCAAAGCTTTCTTTAAATAAGGTAACTTTACTCTTACTGGTTGTTGCAAGTATCCGTTTTGCTGTACAATTGACAACAACTCAAACAGCAGCCTTCTTAAAAGACTATGTCTTATTAAGACTTAAAAGAAACTATCTTTATCGCATTTTATTTGATGAAAATATGAAAGACAAAAACCCTTCTTCTATAAATTTTACTTTAGCAGAAGTGTTTTCAAAATCATCTGAATTTGTTTTGAATTTTACTCACTTCATATTTATGTTAATGCAAAGTCTTTTCCTTTTTTTGCTACTGTTTTTAGTCGCCTGGAAAGAAGCTTTCATAGCAACTACTGGAATATCTTTGATTGGTTTAACAATTATTTTTATAAATAAAAAAGTTTCTTTATTTGCAAAACAAGTCCCCAAAGAACAAA